>NZ_JBMVQX010000013.1:0-85856 GCF_050522745.1 Myroides sp. C15-4
TTTTTGTATTATTGTATAACTTTTTAAAGTGGCACCATTTGACCGAAATAGGTGGCACGGTCTGACCGAAATACCCAACTCAGGCTCCATCCAATCACCTTTCTATCGAATAAATCTGTTATTGTAGTTAGATAAATAATCCCCTCTTTTACAGCGATATAAGTCATATCGGATACCCAAGCTTTACCTGGTTTGGTTTGTGTAAATGCTCTATCTATGATATTATCAACTACTAAATAATTGTGGTCAGAATCTGTGGTAATTCTATATCTTCGAGCTAAATATAGGTCTGTTGAAGAATTTGCACAATCACAGCACAATACATTTAAGGAAAATTATTACGATGGAAAAGGCTTTGAAACTTCAGAGTGAGTTAGAGACGGTAATCTTCGTCAACGATATGAGAAGGCATTTCAGATTTCTACAAATGAAAAGCAGGATTTAGATATGTATAATACAGCGAAAGATATTACTGAAAAAGATTATACTGAGTTTTTTAATTGGTGTACGGATAATGTCAATGAGGCAGTTGAAGCAGGTGGATTAGAAGGTGCAGACAAAACTACTTTTTGGACTAATTCGTATTTTAAGGATATTGAAAGAAAAAATAGTGGTGAGCGTATTGATAACAAATTAAACATTAATGATGTAAGTAAAAGGAATGATGAAAAATAAGACAATTAAAAAAATACTATGGTTTTTGGTAATCGTTGTAGTTTACATTATTGGATCATTAATGATTAGCCCACATAATACTTTTATACATATTGGTAAAATAGTTAGTGTACCAAAAGAAAAAGCAATTGCAAATAAAACTTTTATAGAAGTAGTTGAACCAAACATTGTTTATACTAATAAAATGAATTATAGCTTTTATGTTTATAAATATGATTTTAGTTATTCAAAAAGTTATGGGGGTATTACAATTATTTAAACATAGAGTGACAGTAAATAAGCAATGTTATTATAAGTTAATTATAACAGATCCTTTAGTAGAACTTTCCGAAATAAAGATTCAATACAATGATTTAGATACGAATTTATTTAATGACTTTGATGGATATAATGCAATGAAAGAAGAGGAAGTTATGATAACAGTAACGCAAAATGACGAAGTTTTATATAAGGCTTTGTATAAAAGTAACAATAAATAAAAACACCACCCCAACCTTCCCAAACGGATCAAAGGGGTTTTTACTTCGTTTCACTCAGTATGACAATTAGAAAAGACTTTTTTTAAGGGGGGATTGTTTAATAGAAAAAAGAAACACCCCACCACCGTTACACTATTTGGCCACCACGCCACCTGGCTCCATCGCTAAAAATGTCTACCAGACATTTTCTTAACGCTCGGCCCTGACATATTCAACGACAATGGCAAAGTGTTTCAAAAGGTAAAGTACAGCCGAAGCCTACAAAAAAGCAACAGTGAACTTAGTTAACAGTTTACTGTTAACGGTTGAAGGAAGATTATTCAATACAAAGAGAAGTAAACTAAGCTGTAAACCGTCCACGGTAAACTTGTCGTATATTTGAGAAATCAAACTGCTGAGCATGCTCCAATTTTGGAGGTATTAGTGATTATCATCTGGTATAGGCAGATAGGAGCGATTTAGCTTGTTAATTGGAAAAAGATATACAGTTGTTAGATGAAAAAAATAGAGGATGAAAAAAGAAATTTTAGAACGAATTAGTCAATTAGGTGGAAATATCCGTCAAGTAAAAGGTATTTCGCGTGTAGCAGATCTCTTAAGTATTGACTTTTCGACTGTTTTATACCGAAAACCTGTCGATACCCCTTGGGCAACAGCAGTAGAAACAGAACCTATTCATGGACTAGGCGAATTTATTGAACAACATCGTGATTTAGTAGAGAACAACCGCGAATTATTGTATCAAAAAATCCTAGATCACTTCTATGTCTTGACAGAAGAACCTCATGGACAAACTTTTTGGCAACCTGTATTATTTACGCCTTTCACACCTGGTACTGCAGATTATGACGAGTGGTATATCGGATATTTTGACGATGATACCCTTGTGAATCTAAGCGAAGTACAAAAAGTGACGGGAAAAGAACATGGTGAATTTTTACAATTGTTTTACAGTTACGGATTCCCAGATCAATTGTATATCAGTTTAGAGGATCCTCAACCAGAAAACCCAACCGTTTTTGGTACCGATCACGAAGTGTTTTTTAGTGAAATGACCAACGAGGGAAGTTTAGAAGATTACCTCAATCAATTGATGACAAAAGAAGAATTAATTGATCTTGTTCAAAAAGCTTTAGACGGTGAACAAACAAAAAAATAGGATAATACAACGCATACATGACGATACAAGAACTACTTCAACGCTTAACCACCCAAGAAAAAGCGAGAATGAAGACCGTAGAAGTTAGAGAGTTAGATGAAGAAGAATCAGGGTGTTTTGTCGCTTTTGTCGATGAAGGAGAAGCAACCTATGACGTTCACCTACAGCTAGATGAGCTGGGTGTCCAACAGATGACGTGTGACTGTGGAGAGGAGGGAAGGCTGTGTATTCACCAGGGAGCGGTATTGCAGCATATTGCCCAAAAAGGAGTAAAAGTTGCACCAACACAATTGGCCAAAAAAGGAAGAGCAAAAGGCAAGGTTTCTGCCAGTGGTGCTTTGTTAGAAGGGCAAACCAAAGAAACCCTAGTGCAGTGGTTGGCAGAAATATTCAAGAAAAACAAAACCTTAGAACAGCAATTTATCGTTACTTTCTCGCAAGAAAAAACAGACTATACCACCACTTATGTGGCCGATATTATGGAGCAAACTTTCAAGGCGGTTGCTGGAAAAAGAAAAACCCTGGAAGGAGTAAAGATTAAAAAGATCTTGGATACGCTAGAAATTGCCTTTGAACCCGTCAACGATTTCATCACCGTAAACCTCGATAAACCCATTGCCTATGCTTTGTTTGCAACGATTATGAATACGATGAAAGCCTTTGATAAACGCATTTCGCACCACAGTAAGAAGTTTGAGGATTTTTACCAACAATACAGCACCTGGTTTGCCTTATCGCTTAACAATATGCAAAGCGAAAAACAGTGGCAAACCCAAGTGAAACAAATTTTGAATCAAGTGTTTATACAACATAGCGGTCAGTGGACTACAGACGCACTCCTATTAAAACAGCTGTATGATAGTGCTCCTGCACAGCAGCAAAAAGCAGTGAGTCAAGCCATGCACCAAAGCATGAGGCATACTTCTTATACGCGATATGATTTTAAAATGGACTTTGTTAGCTTTTTTCGCGATGTGGCTTTAACCCACGATTTTTATGAGGAAGTATATCCTTTCTTTAAGCTTAGAGACTAAGTGAATGCAAAAGAAGCGCAGTGTAACATAAGTTACGATATAGATCATAAGGCTATGCTATCTTTGTATGTCTAAAAGAGAAAAACATGTTACAGTGGTTAAAAAGCCTATTTGGCTCAGGGGAAACACAAATAAATCTAGCCAAGAAAGTACAAGAGGGAGCCATACTCATCGATGTACGCACGCAGGGAGAATACCTGAGCGGAAGCGCAAAGAAGGCTGTAAATATCCCCTTAGATCAATTAACGGCAAAAATAGGTCGCTATAGTAAGGAAACACCAATCGTTGTGTTCTGTCGAAGTGGAATGCGAAGCCAACAGGCAAAAAGAGTATTGGAACAGTTAGGCTATCAACAGGTGTATAATGCAGGTGGGATTCGAACTGTCATTAAACAAATAGGGTAGAGGGAGAGTAGTGATTCTTTTTCACAAGAACAATTAAAACGTAAAAGATCGTACACTGTCTTTGATCGAGTAAAAATAAAACAAAAAAACCAACACCTGGCTTCAAAGCGAGTGTTGGTTTTTTTAGTTACTCTTCTTTTTCATCAGAAAAATATTGGTTGTATATTTTGATACTGTCAATCGGATCTGGCATTCCCATGGGAGCATTGTCTCGCTCATACTTTTCAATTAGAATTTGCATCACCTCCAATTCATCTGCAGTATCTCTATTTTGTGGTGTACTTTCTAATAATTGTACCTTTATCATAGCCATGTGATAATCTTCCTCCGTACGAATAGGTCTTACTTTCATAATGATTTCTTTTTACATGTTTTTCAATTCACAAGTGCACTCCATTCAAGTGCCTTTCCATAAAGCTACATATTTTTTTTGACAAAGCGATTGGTTTGCTGCTAATTACTTGTTAAGACCCATAAAAAAAGCCCTCGATATCGAGGGCTTTTGCGTATATTATTTTTCGTTGATTGCTTCAATCCATTGACGTGCATTAACAAAAGCTTCCATCCAAGGAGATACTTCATCCTGACGACCTGCTGGGTAATTCGCCCAGTGCCATTGGAATAAAGAACGCTCAATATGTGGCATCATCACCAAGTGACGTCCTGTAGTATCACATAACATCGCTGTGTTGTAATCCGATCCATTTGGATTAGCTGGATAGCTATCGTACGCGTATTTCGCTACAATATTGTAGTTGCTTTCTGATTCAGGTAAGTTGAATTTACCTTCACCATGTGAAATCCAAACCCCTAACGTACTACCTGCTAGTGTAGATAACATGATGGAGTTGTTTTCTTGAATCGTAACAGACGTAAAGTTACTCTCGTGTTTTTGAGAATCGTTGTGTAACATTTTTCCGTGTACCGCATGTTCTGGATTGATTAACTCTAATTCCATAAATAGCTGACAACCATTGCAAATACCGACAGAAAGTGTGTCTTTACGTGCAAAGAAGTTTTTCAAAGCGGTATTGGCTTTTTCGTTGTACATAAAAGCACCCGCCCATCCTTTTGCAGATCCCAATACGTCAGAGTTGGAGAAACCACCAACGGCTCCAATAAATTGGATGTCTTCTAGTGTTTCTCTTCCTGAGATTAAGTCCGTCATGTGAACGTCTTTTACGTCAAATCCAGCTAAGAACATCGCATTGGCAACCTCGCGCTCAGAGTTACTTCCTTTCTCGCGGATAATCGCTGCTTTTGGACGTGGTTTAGACGCGTCAATTGCAGGTTTCTTCCCGTCAAATTGAGCAGGGAAAGCAAATTGTAGCGGTTGGTTTTTATAGTTGGTAAAGCGATCCGTCGCTCTGTCGTTTTTCGTTTGTTTTTGATCCAATAAATACGACGTTTTGAACCACGTATCGCGAATCGCAGGAACACTATAGCTAAAGCTGTCGTTTCCATTTTTAAATGAAACCGTTTCCGTCGTTTGAACGGTTCCGATTTTAGTTGCTTCAACACCTGCTGCTGCTAGTGCTTTTTCGAATTCACTGTCGTTTTTCGCTTGAAGAACTAAACCGATATTTTCGTTGAAAAGCGCTTTTACCGTATCTTTTTCATGTAAAGGAGTCAAGTCGTAAGCGGCACCTAAATTTACATCAGCAAACGTCATTTCCAATAGGGTGGTGATTAATCCACCACTTCCGATATCGTGACCTGCAGCAATTTGTCTGTTGTCAACTAAGGCTTGAACCGCATTGAATGCCTTTTTGAAATAAGCCGCATCTTGAATCGTAGGAACCTCTTGACCAATTTTGTTTAAAATTTGTGCAAAAGAAGAACCTCCTAATTTGAACTCATCTTGAGATAAGCGGATGTAGTAAATCGATCCACCGTCTTTTTTCAAGGTTGGTTCAACGATTTTCGTAATATCCGTACAGTTTGATGCAGCAGAAATAATAACTGTTCCTGGAGCAATTACCTCGTCATTTGGATATTTTTGCTTCATTGAAAGTGAATCTTTTCCCGTTGGAATATTGATTCCCAATTCGATTGCAAAATCCGAACAGGCTTGTACAGCTTCGTATAAACGAGCGTCTTCTCCAGGGTTATTACAGGCCCACATCCAGTTAGCAGATAGGGAAATGTTTTTCATTCCCTCGTTTAGAGGAGCCCATACAATATTAGATAAAGCTTCCGCAATAGCATTTCTACTTCCTGCTGTTGGATCAACTAAGGCAACCACAGGAGAGTGACCTACTGTTGTAGCAATTCCCTCTTTTCCTTTGAAGTCAAGAGCCATCGCCCCTAAGTTGTTTAACGGTAATTGTAAAGGACCTGTACATTGTTGTTTAGCCACGCGACCTCCTACACAACGGTCTACTTTATTGGTTAACCAATCTTTGGAAGCTACAGCTTCTAATTGTAACAATTGGTTTAAATACTCGTCTACTTTTTCAACACTATAATCTAAATCCGCATAAATACGCTCGATTTTTTGATCTGCCATAATTGTTTTTGGCGAGCTACCGAACATTTCCTCAATAGCAAAATCCATTGGTTTTGCTCCTGTTTTTGCTGATTCGATAGTGAAACGATGATCATTGGTGATTTCACCCACAGCATACATCGGTGCGCGTTCTCTTTCTGCAATACGCGTTAAGGTATCCATGTCTTTTTGGGCAATAACCAATCCCATGCGCTCTTGTGATTCGTTTCCGATCGTTTCTTTTGCAGAAAGCGTTGGATCACCCACAGGCAATTGATCTAAGTTGATATGTCCACCTGTTTCTTCTACTAATTCCGATAAACAGTTTAAGTGTCCACCTGCACCGTGATCGTGAATCGATACAATAGGGTTGTGGTCTGCTTCAACTAAACCGCGGATTGCATTCGCCGCGCGTTTTTGCATCTCTGGATTGGAACGCTGAATGGCATTTAACTCAATACCAGAACCAAAAGCTCCTGTATTGGCAGAAGAAACCGCAGCTCCTCCCATACCAATGCGGTAGTTCTCACCACCGAGGATCACCACTTGGTCTCCTTGTTCTGGTTTGTGTTTTTTCGCCTGGTCTAATTTTCCATAACCAATCCCTCCGGCTTGCATAATAACCTTGTCAAAACCAAGTTTGCGCGCGTCTTCTTCGTGCTCGAAGGTAAGGATAGATCCCGTAATTAACGGTTGACCGAATTTATTTCCAAAATCAGAAGCTCCATTCGAAGCTTTGATTAAAATATCAATAGGGGTTTGGTATAACCACGCTCTTTCATCCATGGCTTTTTCCCACGGGCGATTCTCTTCTAAACGCGAGTAAGAAGTCATGTAAATTGCAGTTCCCGCTAAAGGTAAAGACCCTTGTCCTCCCGCTAAACGGTCGCGAATTTCTCCTCCTGATCCTGTTGCAGCTCCATTAAAAGGCTCTACTGTTGTAGGGAAGTTATGCGTCTCTGCTTTTAATGAAATCACAGAATCAAATTCTTTCTCTACATAAAAATCCGGTTTATCTGCCGACTTAGGAGCAAATTGAGTAACACGTGGTCCTTTTACAAAAGCAACGTTATCCTTATACGCCGAAACAATAGCATTCGGATTCATCTCCGATGTCTTTTTGATTAATTTGAATAGGGAAGTAGGTTGCTCTTCTCCATCAATGACAAATGTTCCGTTGAATATCTTATGACGACAGTGTTCTGAGTTTACTTGTGAAAAACCAAATACCTCTGAATCTGTTAGTTTACGTCCTATTTTTTGAGCTAAGTCTTCCAAATAAGCAATTTCTTCCTCATTTAGCGCTAAACCTTCTTCTTGGTTGTATTTCGCAATATCTTCGATGTACAGAATTGGCTCTGGTTGAATGTGAATCGCGAAAATATCTTGATTTAATGATTCAAATACTTGAGACAACATCGGATCAAACTCTTGTTGGTTTGCTTCGAAAAATTCTTCAATGCGAACAATTCCATTGATGCCCATGTTTTGTGTAATTTCAACTGCATTCGTACTCCAAGGAGTAATCATCGTTGCACGTGGACCAATAAATTTGTTGTTGATTACTTTTTGATCTAGATGCGTAGCATTGCCAAAAAGCCAGTTTAGTTTTTGAATATCTTCAATAGATAAAGCGTTCTCCACCTGAACAGCGTAGAACTTTTTCGAAGGGTTTTCGAAGAAATAAATCATTGCGATAAGATTATTTTAGTTGTTGTTGTAAGATGCAAAAATATACTAAAAAAAGACAATTAAAAAATTATTCTTTCGTAGTTTCAATATGCTGATAAGCCCCCAAATCAGGAGCGTTTCTTCGGTCTTTTCCATTTAAATCTTGAGGAACACTTGCCGCAATTGCCCGATTGCCTTTGCCAATTAAGTGTGTCATCAGACTGGAGTAGTAAAAGAGGTTCTTTTTGGGATCCTGAAAATCAATGGTGGCGAGTGCAGGTGTGTTTAAGAAAATATTGTTGTGGTACATCGATTCATTGTCGTAGTTGTAAACCGAAGAAGTTGTATTTCGCTTACTCGTATCTTTTAGCGCATTGGAGTCAAATCGAACATGAGCTGGAGCCTCATCCCCAGTAAAGGCAAAACTTTGCGCAATAGCACTGTGAATAAGACTGTTTTGAATGAGGATACGCGTAAACGGTGTCGCTGTACTATTGTCAATACGCAAGGCATGTTGATCGGGACGGAATCCACTAGTGCTAAATGTACAATGTTGAAAAAGGTAGTTTCCGCCACCGCGCAAAACGACTGTTGCATTTTGCGTCGTAGCAGCCACGATATTTTGTCCTACAATAGTTGAGTTTATCGCTTCCAAAGCGGTATAGGAATGGTTGTATAATTGGGTGTTTTTTAGGGTGAAATCAACGGCGTGATCAAGGTATAGTCCAATTTTCGCTTGCTCAATGCGCACGTGATCCAAGGTACTAGATCCAGGATTTTGTAGGCGAATACCCGACCATTGTCCTGCAGTATAGGCATAGGAAGCTTCTAGGCGATCATGGCGAAAAACAATGGGTTTTTCCAGTGTACCCTGTGCTTGGATAGCACTGCCTTTTAAGCCAATAATGCCCGAATTCTCATGAAAGTACAATTGAGTACCCGCTGCTAAATAAAGAGTTTGATTTTCGGGAATAATTGCATACCCATACACGACATACGGTTTCGTATGGTCTAGGTGCAGTGTGTTTTTAGTGTGAACGTTGGTGTCACCCAAGTAAAATCCCTCAATTGTCGTTTCATCCGCTAGCTTTACGCTGTGGAGCACTTGTTGTTCTACCTTGCCCGGATGTAAAAAATAAGCATCCTTGATCAGGGTAACCAATTCAATGCTTTGGGGCTGTGTATTACCCATTACACGTAATTGATCTGTATAAATGAATTCCGTTGTTTTTGGATCGGCTTTACCCAAAGTGTGAACAAATACATATAAGCTGTCTTTGGCTAAAAGCTCCACGTTAGAAAACTGCTTGCCCGTTTGGCCTTCCACCAACAAATTGAAGTAGGACTGTTCGCCTTTACCCAACGTAAGTTGTGGAATTTTTATGTTTTTATTACTCGTATTGTAGATTTTTACCAAATAGGAACTCGACTGAGTTTCTGAAAAAACAGGATCCAAGTAAACGGTATCCGCAGAAAAGCGCAAAGATTGAGCTACAGGTTCAAAATCCATATCCGTTCGGCAACTAGTGAAGCTGAACAAAATAATACATAGAAGTAAAAACCGTAGCGTATTCATAAGGTGCGTTTAGTCGTAAAGATAAAGAAAATAATGCAAAGGGGTTGCGACTAACTTTCAATTTTATTGCGCAACATCCACAATTTTACATAGCGCAAGAAAGTGGCATAAGCGTTGAGAGAGGAGAGAATTAACCCTGGAATACCATCTCTAAACCCTTGTTTTAAAATATAGTGCTTGAGAAAACGCATGCCTGGTTTTACAACAAAGTGAAAGCCTGTTAACTTTCCTGTTTTCTTGTCGTAATCTTCCGCTTGTAAACTGGCATAACGACTCAACTTCGCTAAGTGAAAATCAAATCCGCGATAAGTATTGTGATAGAGTTTCTCCGTTAAAAAGCCCACTTTTCCTTCAACGTGTAAACATTCGTGTACGCGATTGGTGTATCGTGAACTTGTTTTTTTAAATAAACGAATGACCTTGTCTTTTTGATAACCCGAATATTTTATTTCGCGATTAAAAAAAAAGTTTTTGCGATAAACCCAATAAGCATTGCATTGATCTAGTGTGTTTTGTTCCACTAAAGTGGTGATTTCTTGCTCTAATTCTGGTGTGATCTTTTCATCCGCATCAAGTAGGAGAATCCAATCGCTAGGAACCTGTGCAATCGCCCAATTCTTCTGATCTGAATAGTTGTCAAATTGACGAGAAAGAATGTGAGCACCGAGTTCGCGAGCAAGGTCTACTGTTTTATCTGTGCTGAATGAATCAACAAGATAAATCTCATCTACTAAGTTTTTAGCAGATAAAATGCAGTCCCTAATATTAGACTCCTCATTCTTGGTGGGAATTAAAAGAGTTATCTTTTTTTTCATAAATATGTTATGAGCAATTTAATGTGTTTTGGAATTCAATCTAGTTGTTCGATTTATGTAATCGAATTAGTTTTACATACTTCATAAACGAAAAGAAGGATTGAATTATTGCAAAAGCTAAGCCATCAATGCCATGGAGAAAACCTTTTTTGAAAAAATAACATCGAATAAAGGAAACCGTACCATTTAACACCGGTTTGAAAGCAGATACTTTTTTCCCTTTTTCAAACATTTGTTGGGAGGCCCATGTAGAGTATTGGTTCTTTTTGTCAATCACCTGTTTATAGTTCTGCCAACCATAGTGCAAAATGTGAACATTG
Organism: Myroides sp. C15-4; assembly: GCF_050522745.1. NCBI lineage: Bacteria > Pseudomonadati > Bacteroidota > Flavobacteriia > Flavobacteriales > Flavobacteriaceae > Myroides > Myroides sp. C15-4. Next base: position 10,622 of record NZ_JBMVQX010000013.1, read on the forward strand.
ACACTCTTTTCATTCGTGGTTACAATATATTGATGGGTGATATCCGCTGAAGGATGAGCTGTCTTCTTGTTGAAAAAACGCACCTTAGAATCGGGATACCAACCCGAAAAATTAATTAACTTATCGCCTAAGAAGTTTTTAACTCGAAACTTGAATCCGTCATAAGGGCTGTTTTCATAAGCTTTGGACTGGATAAAAGCCAGCGCATCGACATCCAAAAACTCATCCGCATCCAAATTCATAATCCAATCGTTTTTACAGTATTGTAGCCCGTGGGAGCGCTGCGGTCCATCGCCCAAAAACGCCTGAAGGTAAACTTGTGCTCCTTTGCTCTTTGCAATTTCAACGGTGTTGTCCTTGCTGTTGGAATCAATGATGATGACTTCATCACAGTATTGAAATAAAGCATCAATACACTTTCCTATGTTTTTTTCTTCGTTAAATGTAATTACTAATCCACTGATTGCCATAGTGTTTGTTGTTTTTTATAACGTATCAAGTTAAACGGTTGTTATTTTGTCGTAAAGATGCTAAAAAACAATCAATTATTTTTTAATAATTAATTGATTGTTTTTTACGCGCGTATTAAATGTTTGGATGTATGCCTTTAGAAAACGCTCCATTTCTTTTACCTTTTCTACTTCTTTGGTTAGGAGATTATCTTTTAACTCTGGATCCGTTTTCCAATTGTAAAGCCCCAAACTCTTGCTTCCATCAAAAGCAAGGTAATAATCGCCTTCTTCGTAATTGTAAATATTGCTCAAATAGCTGATGGCAAAATCTTGCTCAGATTGGTATGATTTACCAAAAGAAACCACTTGAGTATTAAGCTGTAAGTAATCCATCAAACTAGGTAATAAGTCAATTTGTTGGAAATTGCGTTCGACTTTAGTCACAGGGAGAGACGGATCTCCAGGCGCGAAAAACAAGATGGGAATTCTAAATTTCCCCACATTGGTTTTCCATTTTTCTTCTCGTCCGTCCGAAGAGGTATGGTCCGCCACAACAATAAAAAGGGTGTTGTTATACCACGATTTTGTTTGTGCTGTTTTGAAAAATTGGCGAAGCGAATAATCCGCATAGGCAATAGATTCGTGTATGTCGCCCGTTCCTTTCGGGAATTTACCCTTGTATTTCTCTGGAATCGTGTACGGATTATGGGAAGAAATGGTAAATAGAGTAGAGAAGAAAGGCGTATGGAACTGATCGAGTTTTTTGGCAAAGAACTGCAAGAATTCTTCGTCAAAAATACCCCAAGCGCCATCAAAGGCTTCTGGACCTTCGTATTCGTTTTTGCCATAGTATTCTTTGAATCCGGCAACATTGGCATATTGATCAAAGTTTTGACTTCCGTTGAAGGCGCCGTGGAAAAAAGCGGTGTGATAACCTTGTTCGTTGAGTATTTTAGGTAAAGGATAGACGTCGTTTAACGCATAGCTCGATGTGATAAACGTGCGATCCATTAGACTGGGAATACTCGAAATAGAAGAGGGAACAGCGTCAATAGAAACTTTGCCATTGGCAAAACCATACTCAAAAAAATAGCTATTTGCCGCTAGAGAATCCATAAAGGGCGTCAAGCCAATATGCATATTCTCTCGACCAAAACTTTCAACAATCAACAAGACTACGTTCTTTTTGTTGATTGAATCGTATTGGAACGTTTGAACGGGATTAAAGATGTTTACTAACTCTTCTTCGCTATAGAAATTATAGTCGGGGAGTGTTTCCTTTTTACCCATGGTTTTCAATACGGAGAAAGGGGTGTTTAATACCAAGGCGGTGTTTTTTAGGCCGCCATAACCTGCTGCATCTACCAATCGGATAGGTTTGGGCTGTAATCCCCCACGACCAAAAAGCAATAAAACACCTGTTACAACCAGGGCAATAATGGCTTGTGGAAAATTAAAACGCGAATCGTATATTTTGTAGTTTATCTTGCGGTAAATCAGCCAAAAGAAGACAAAAGATCCCAACATAAACAAAGGAATCCACCAATAGTCAACAATAAAGTTTTTCAATAACCCAGGGAGTTCGTTTTCCATACCCGATGCAGTGATAAAGGCATAGGAGCTACGTCTACCAATAAATCTAAAGTATTCAAAATCAACGAAATTTAAACAGAGAATCAGTATGTTGACTAGATAAAAGCTGTAAAACAAAAAGGTTTGATAGCCTTTTTTTGTCTGAAATTTTCCCGGCCAGAGATGCAAGAGCGCAAAAACAAGGTTAATAAAACCTAAGGCGGATAAATCAAAGCGAATACCTCCTGAGAGTACCTTGAAGTCCATGGGGTCAAGTAAATGTCCGTTGTACCAGTAAAAACCAAAGCGAACCAGTTGGTAAAAGGCGAAAATAAGTAAAAATCTCAAGGTAAATACGCTGAGGTTTTTAGAAAATAGCTTAGTCATAAAATTCTCTTGTCTTTTAAACGTAAATTACCACAGTATGTTCATACTGTGGTAATTGTATGTTGCTGTTGCGGCGGTATTACACTGCAACGTTATATTCTCTCAATGCGTCGTTTAACGATGTCTTTAAATCTGTAGAGGCTTTGCGCTGCCCTATGATCAAGGCACAAGGTACTTGATACGCTCCCGCAGGAAATTCTTTGGTATACGAACCGGGAATTACAACGGCGCGTTCGGGTACATATCCTTTCATTTCGATGGGTTGTTCTCCCGTTACATCAATGATTTTTGTCGATGCGGTTAAAACGACATTGGCGCCTAAAACCGCTTCTTTTCCCACGCGAACACCTTCCACAACAATACAACGTGAACCGATAAAAGCGTGGTCTTCAATGATGACAGGAGCCGCTTGTAAAGGTTCTAAAACCCCGCCAATTCCCACACCACCTGACAAGTGTACATGTTTGCCAATTTGCGCACAAGAACCTACGGTTGCCCAGGTATCTACCATGGTACCTTCGTCTACATAAGCTCCAATATTGACATAAGAGGGCATTAAGATGACACCAGAAGAAATATAAGCCCCATGTCGAGCTACTGCATTGGGAACCACGCGAATGCCCTTGGCTGCATAGTTGCGTTTTAATGGCATCTTATCGTGGTATTCGAAAATTCCCACCTCAAAGGTTTCCATTTTTTGAATGGGAAAGTATAAAACAACGGCTTTTTTTACCCATTCATTTACTTGCCATCCCGTTGCAGTTGGTTCTGCAACGCGCAATTTACCTTGGTCAATGGCTTCAATGACCGCGCAAATAGCGTCTTGTGTATCTTGATTCTGTAGCAGCGAACGATCTGCCCAGGCTTGTTCAATAATGTGTTGGAGATGATTCATCTTTGCTTTTTTGAGATTATTTTTTTGTTCCAATGGCTTGAATTATGGCCATTAAATCCGCTTTACTAAAATCGAATGCAACAGTTGATCAACGGGTTGTTTTGCTAAATTACTAGGTTTACTCCCAATGGATTATTCCTAGAACCTAACCCGATCTACCCGATGTTTTTCATGCGCGTATCTAGTAAGGTGAAATGCGTATTGTTGATACTTTAAATAGAAGCAAATATAAGTATAAATGTTTAGAAATTGTGAAGAGTAGTAGGGGAAATCTCGTGTTTTTAGGTGGGAAATCAAGGGGTAGCTAACCGAAAAAAAAGAGGTGTATCCTTTGCTTTTGGCGTTTTTAGGGGTGGATCGAATGATATTGTGATTTTAACTGTAATTTTGCGGAAAATGTGAAAATAAGAAAATCAAATATGCAAGTAAAAAAAATAGGGCTGGGTATAGGGGGGCTACTTCTGTTGTGTTATCTCTATACCTGGTGTAAATACGACTTCTTTTATCAAGAGTATGATCCTGTGAAAATGGAGCAACAATTTAAAGACAAAAAACTCAGAGTGCCTATTTATGATACTTTGAGGGTGAGTAACTTAAAAATTGGCTATTTGAGTAATAAAAGAGAACGTTACGTGGAGGGATATGATTATTTAGGTGGGGTTCGCAACCCTTACCTGATTTTAATTCCAGAGAATGGAGATAATATTACGCGTTTTTTGCCCTATTTTTTGGATGAAGAACTGATGAGTAAGTACCACATCATTGCGATTGATCGAATTGGCTTTGGTGGGAGTAAAGTAGGTAAAAATGCAAATGGTGAACCTTTTGGTTATTATGACAACCGAAAATCCTTTGAAGAAAGTGCAATTTATGCCTTATTGAGTATGGCTGATCGGATTACAGATAGCGAAGGGAAGTACCTCGATGAAGGACGTGTGATCTTTGGAGGATCGACTGCTGTTGTCGGATTGGGTGCTGCCTATAATACATCCCTATCATCCAATAAAACACTGCTTCTCAATGCGAATTTAACCCCGCGTTGGATGGGGAGTAAAGGCTATAGTACGTTTGTCGTTAGTGGGATAGGAAGAGCTTTTTTTCCAGCAAATTACGTCAGTAAACACCAAGATTTAATTTTTGCAGATCAAGTGTTGGACAACTACATGACGAATTGGATTGAAGGAGTAAAATACACCGAAGACACCGAAAATAACAATGTGTATAGCATGTATCAAAGTGCCTCAGAAGGAGGAATGTCCAAGGTGTTGTTTTTTACAGGGTTGAGTAAGTCAGACACCAAAAAAGTAAATGATCTTACAGGTGGAGGGAATTTTGGTCTGTTTGAGCCATCTGTAGATCTATACCAACCTCAAGAAGTAATGAAGGTGTTAAAAGAAGCAGATCGCTATACGTTGGAGTTTAACCGTATAAGTAAATAAAATAAGGGACTTAAGCCATCTGTGAAGGTGAAAAGAAGAGTTGAAAAACAACTAGTAGGACCTGTTTTACTTGCCTTGTATAGTAGAAGAGGAGCATGAAAGGAGCATGATAAGGTTTTCTTTGGCGTGCGTCCAGTATGACTCCATAGTGACTCCATAGTGACTCTATTAAAACAAGGGTTTTTTATAGACGCACGATGGACACACCATAGATATAATGCGCTAGCATACCGATGAGATAGGCTTGATCACTCCTTGTAGCCCTTTGGCAGGGGGATAAAAATACAAAGAGGGTGACCCCAAACGGCCACCCTCTTTCGCTGTATAAAAGGCGATTATTTCGCAGATAATTGATCTTTGTATAGCTTGCCATCTTTGATAATGAGCAGTAAGTTGTTTTTGGGATCTCCAATTACACTGATATCTTCCAGCGCACTTTTGTCGAAAAGCAAGAGATCAGCATAAGCACCTTCTGCGATGATACCTAGATCTGCTGGATAGGGATTTCGAGGTCCACTCATTTTAAGCAGTTGGGCATTGTCATAGGTGATCATTTTTAGAATTTGGTAATTGGTAAACCATTGTTTTAGGTTAACCACCAATTCATTTTGTCTCAATGGATTTTTAGGAGGAGAAACTAAATCCGTTCCAAAGGCTAGGTTTACTTTGTATTTCTTTGCCCATGTATACACATTTTCAGTTCCTTTACCCACTAGTATTTTGTTGGCAATTTGTTCGGGATTGGTATAAGCACTTGCATCTTCGTCAAACGGTTGCATGCTCAACCAAAGGTTCTTTTCTGCTATTATTTTTACTGTAGCTTCATCTAACAAATGACCGTGATCAATACATTTAACCCCTGCGTCAATCGCTTGTCTAACGGCTTTTGGTGTATAGGCGTGAACTGTCACATAGGTTCCCCAGTTTTCTGCTGCATCTACAGCAGCTTTGATCTCTTTGGTTGTGTATTGTGCTGCGTCTAACGGATCGTATATCGTAGCAACGCCACCCCCCGCCATCACTTTTAATTGAGAAGCTCCTTTTCTCAACTGTTCTCTAGCTGCAACGGTAACTTCTTGCTCTCCATCGGCAATAATACTTCCTCCTAATACCTGAAATCGAGGAGGTGTGTGGTCCACCATACGCGGTTCAGACCACGGAAAACTAGCATCTCCGTGTCCACCTGTTTGTGAAATCATCGCTTCACTAGGGTAAATTCGAGGGCCTTTGTTAATGCCATAATCATTGGCTTGTTTGATTCCCATTACGTGACCACCTAAGTCTCTGACTGTTGTAAATCCACGCTGTAAGGTGTTTTCAGATTCTTTTGCCGCATTGATAAACAAGAAGCTCTCGTCTCCCAACATAATCGCTTGATTGGAATTTGCCGCTAAAAACGAATGCCAATGAGAATCAATCATCCCAGGCATTACGAATTTTCCCTTGCCATCAATCACTCTTGCACCAACAAGCTCTGAAGAAGGAAGTTCTCCTTTTCCTAGTACAACTTTTTTAATTTTATTCTTCTCTATAACGATTGAACCCATTCGAGTTTCCGCGTCTTTACCATTAAAAATTTCTACGTTTTTGAGTATAATTCTGTCTTGAGGGAAGTCTTGAGCAAAACCTATAGTCGTTAAACAAAGTACACCAAAAAGCATACTAATTTTTAAAAATCTTTGTGTCATGTTTATTTTTTAGGGTAAATATAAAGTAATTAAATTGTTATTTCTGCTTTTTTTGATAAAAAGTATATTATTTTGGGTGTATGGTGAGATTATTTTAAATTTTATATAAAATCGCGTAGTGTATGCAAATCTCACTTAGCTTTGTATAAAAGGGTAAACCATGCGTAAAAATTATTTAATATATGGCGTAAGTAAAGGATTAGGACGAGCAATAGCTCAAGTAATTCCCGAAGAATCAGATCTTGTCTATGGGATTTCTCGATCCAAACCTGCTGAATCAGCACCAAATAACAGGTGGATTTCTGCTGATTTATCCCAGCCTATCCAAGCAGTAGCTGCGGTGCGTGAGGTGATAGAGGATCAACCCTTAGATTACCTTATCTATAATGTCGGTATTTGGGAACAGGAAGCTTTTGAAGATACGTATGACTTTGAGCAGTCTTCGACGGAAGAGATTGTTCAAATCATTCAAACCAATATCACCTCTTGTCTCTTGGCCCTGCAAGCGTTTATCCCCAATTTGAAACAGAGTGCCAATGCCAAAATCATTCTTATTGGCTCTACTTGGGGATTGGAAAATCACAAAGGGAAAGAAGTGGCTTTTTCGGCTTCAAAATTTGCTTTAAGAGGGGTTGTACATGCCTTGAGGGAAACACTACGCGAATACAACATCGGTATCAGTATTTTAAACCTAGGGTATTTAGCAACGGAGTATGATTATTCGGTTGATGTAGAGGAAGTTATATCGGATACTGATGGGGCCCTGATTCCTTTAGCCGATGTATTAGCAGCGATTCGATTTATCTTACAAACCAGCAGGGCAACTTGTGTCAAGGAGATCAATATGCCTGCAATGAAAGATTTTAACGTCTAAAAGACGAGAATATAGCAAACAAATGGTATCGTATAAAGATTAAAAAGAAAGAAGATGTTTAGTAGTCAAACGTATCAAAAAAGAAGAGAAGTATTGATCAAAACAATGGGACGTCAAGGACTTCTCTTGTTTTTAAGCAACGGAGAATATCCCATTAATTTTGAGGATAATACCTATCCCTTTCGACAAGATAGTACGTTTTTGTACTATTTTGGAATTCAGCAGCCTCATATTGCTGCTATTGTCGATTTGGATGAGAATCGAACGGTAATTTTTGGCGATGAAATGTCGATGGATGCTTTGGTTTGGATGGGAAGACAAGAAACCTTGAAAGCCAAATGTGAAAAAGCTGGGGTTACTGAAATGCGTTCCTATGCGGAACTCGCCCATTATTTGGCTACGGCGATGACCACCCAAAGAAAAATACACTATTTGCCGCCTTATCAACCTGCTAATAAGATTTTATTAGGTGAGTTACTGCAAATTTCAATTGCCGATTTTCGACCTTCGGTTTCTTTTATTCAAGCTGTTGTGGGGCAAAGGGAAATCAAAGAAGAACAAGAAATCAGTGAAATCGAAAAGGCACTGACTGTTTCCAATGCCATGCACCTAACGGCTATGCGCATGGCAAAACCAGGGGTAAAAGAGTACGAAATTGCAGCTGCAATTCAAGCGGTTGCCGCTCGTGAAAATTGTGGACTCGCTTATCCTTCTATTGTTACAGTGAATGGAGGTATCTTGCACAATCATTATTTAGGCAATACGCTGCAATCGGGTCAATTGTTGCTGAATGATTCAGGATGTGAAACTCCTAGTGGATATGCCTCCGATTTAACGCGTACGTTTCCTGTGGATTCCAAATTTACCCCAGAACAACGCGATTTATATCAGGTTGTATTGGCCGCTTTTGAGGGGGCGAAGCATCAGTTGAAAGCAGGAGTGAAATTTAAAGATGTGCATCTACATGCAGCGTTGATCCTCTCACAGGGATTAATCGATTTTGGTTTGATGAAAGGCCGTGCAGAAGATGCTGTGCAGGTCCATGCACATACGTTGTTTTTTCAATGTGGCTTGGGACATCTCATGGGATTGGATGTACACGATATGGAAGATTTAGGGGAACAATATGTCGGGTACACTCCCCAACAACCAAAAGAAACACAGCTGTTTGGATTAAAATCCCTGCGTTTGGGTAAGGCGTTGAAAACAGGACATGTGCTAACCGTTGAACCGGGAATCTACTTTATTCCCGAATTGATCGAACGCTGGCAAGCAGAAAATAAATGCAGTGATTTTATCCAGTATGACAAGCTGAATGCTTACAAAACATTTGGAGGTATTCGAATTGAAGATAATTTCCGTATTGAAGAACAGGGGTACCGTCAATTAGGTCCTGAGTTAATCCGTACCGTAGAGGAAATTGAAAATATAAAACTACAGTAGAACAAGACCGTTTTTCTTCGCTGTAAATCAAGATAAAAAAGAAGCTGTCTAATAAGCGTTACAAGATAGAACCTCATCTAATTTTAGGTGAGGTTTTTTTTGTGAATGTTGCCTTGATTGTTGCTGTTTATATTACGATGATACGAGATGTTTTGCTCAACTGGCAAACTCTTGTTATAGCTCTACTTAGTTGTATTCTATTTTTTCAAATGCAAAAAAAAACTAGGCAAGTTGAAAATAACCCGAAATCCCCCCTTCCGTTTTCTTCCATTTTTGGAAAAAAGAGTTCTTTTCCTTTATTTTTCGAAACAAAAAACCATAACAAACTGAAATTCAATATTTTGAAGTAAACAAGAAAAGTACTTGTAAAGGGTTTGTAAGGGGATAGTTAATACTTACAAGGGTTTTAGGCCTTTTTACCAATGTTTCCCTTTACAAACCCTTTACAAACCCCTTACGATCCCTTTTGTATAATACAATAGAGGGTGACCTTTTGGGACACCCTCTTTTTTATTAGGCTATAGGTTCGGTTTCATTTGTAGACTTGCTTTCTGTCATGCGAATCGAGAATTGCATCAGTACAGCGAGGATCACAAAGACACTGATACTACCCACAAGAAGAGCGGTTTCTTTGAGTTCGATTAAAAAGTAAAGCAATCCGTATAAGAGGAACAATAATCCAAATATCGTGGCTGTACTGCCCCTGTTTTTTGAAATTTTCCACGTAAAGGAGGTGATTAACACAATAGTAGCTAGGGAAGAAGCAAAATAAGAGAGCGTAAATCCGAGGTATTCAGAAAAAGAAAGCAATAAAATGTAGTTTAAGAAGATCGCAAAACCAATTAAAGCATATTGTATTAAATTGATTTTTAGGTTTTTGATGTTTTCTAAAAAGTAAAAAACAAGAAAAGTCAACCCAACAAAAAGCAGGGCATATTTGATGGAACGATCAATTTTTCCTGTTCGTTGTTTGTTGTTTGTTGTTCGTTTTTTGTTTTTTGTTTTTCGTTGTTTTTTGTTCGGCTTGGATTTTTCTTATCGTCTCATCAATCTCATCGTCTCAAAAAAGCATAGTGCTTTCGCTTCTTTAGATAGGTAAGGTCTGCTTCGTGCGTATAAGCTTCTTGTTCAAAAGAAATGGAACGATATGCTTTTTGTTTATTTCGAAAGTAGAGCAAACGCAACAAGAATTCGATCCCATACCAAAGATAAAAGGGGAGAATAAGCAATTCGATTTGTTGTTTGAGGTGGATGCGTTCATGGTTGACCAATACAGGATCTTGTGCATAAGACGCTTTTTTGTAGATTATAAAAGGAAATAGGGTAATGGCTGCGATGTGATTCGGCAGATACTTACAAACGATAATTTTGTTTTTTTGCTTCATGAGTAGTTGTTTGCTATTTGCTATTTGCTGTTTGTTCGGTTTGGATTTCTCATCCTCTCATCAATCTCATCGCTCAATTTCCTTTTTTATAACAAATCCTTCACACAGCATTTCGTTTTTTATTCTTATATTTAGGCTTCTCGAAATAAGTTTTACCGTCTTCCGTAAAATTGGGATAAAAGAGTGGTATTTTGCGATAAATAAAATTTATAGTAAAATAAAAAACAATAATCAAAAATAATAGTTTATGCCAAATTTGTAAGCTACTTTTGTAAGAGAAATAAGATAGAAACGAACAAATATTAACTTTAAAAAATAAATAATATGTCTTTAGTAGGTAAAAAGTTTCCAAACATTACAGTAGATGCTATTTCAGAAATGGGTGATAATTTAAGAATTAACCTTTTCGAAGAAGCAACAAAAAACAACAAGAAAGTATTATTATTCTGGTATCCAAAAGACTTTACTTTTGTATGTCCTACAGAATTACACGCTTTCCAAGAAGCTCTACCTGAATTTGAAAAAAGAAATACGATGGTAGTTGGAGCATCTTGCGATACAAACGAAGTTCACTTTGCTTGGTTAAATACAGCAAAAGACAACGGAGGAATCGAAGGCGTTACTTACCCTATTATTGCTGATACACAGAGAAACTTATCTTCTGTATTAGGAATTTTAGACGTAGAAAGCGAAGTGTATAACGAAGAGTTAGATTCAGTACAAATCGAAGGATCAAACGTTACATATAGAGCGACTTACTTAATTGACGAAACAGGAAAAATTTTCCATGAGTCAGTAAACGATATGCCATTAGGAAGAAACGTAAACGAGTATGTGCGTTTAATCGATGCTTACACACACGTTCAAACACATGGTGAAGTATGTCCTGCAAACTGGGAAGAAGGAAAAGACGCAATGAATGCAGACAGAAAAGGTGTTGCTGAATACTTAAGCAAACACTAATTAGATATTAACGTAAAAAAAAACAAAAAATGCTTTTAGAATTAGAACAAGATAACTTACAAGAGATTGTAGGCCAAAACGAAAAAGTAGTTGTTCAATTTTCAGCTACTTGGTGCGGTAATTGTAGAATTATGAAACCGAAGTTTAAAAAGCTTTCGACAGAAAAGGAAAACATTACGTTTGTTATTGCAGATGCTGAGAAATTTCCTGAATCGAGAAAACTAGCTGACGTGAGTAATTTACCTACATTCGCTACTTTTGTTAACGGAAAATTGGTGAACCAAACACAGACAAATAAAACGGAAGTTTTACACGAGTTAGTGGGAGAAATCGCTTAATTCTAAAAAACAAAGAGCATGAAATTACCTGTTATCAAACATTTAACTCAATTTATTGAGGATAATGATCAAGACTATATCATAGAAACCCTAGAAGTATTGGAAAACCTAACGGAAGTTCCATCGTTAAAAGACGAAGAATTGGATGTTATTGGTGAATTAATTTCTAATATGTACGGGGCACTGGAAGTTCAAAAATTAATGAAAGAAGGTGCGACGCAAAAAGAAGCGCTAAATAGCTTCATGCAAAGAGTATTAGGGTCTATCGACAAATAATCTTTATATTTTACATAAAAAAGCTACGGAGGTAAACTTCGTAGCTTTTTTTTATTCTCTCTCTTCTACTTTCTTGTTTTAGGTTAAGCGATAATCCCCTACAGGCTCCCTACCTTTGTAAGGTAAATAAAAGATCATTCAACCATGAAAATAACAGCCTTTGCAGCAAGTAATAGTACACAATCCATCAACTTAGAATTAGTCAAACACGCTGTGCGAGATTTGACAGAACACGACATTCAGATTTTGGATTTAAATGACTATGAAATGCCCATTTATTCACCAGAACGCAACCAAGAAGGAGTTCCTGCTCGAGCATTAGCCTTTAATCAAATACTAAAAGAAAGTGATGCTTTAATTATTGGTTTAGCAGAACATAACGGAACATTTAGTACAGCCTTTAAAAATATTTTCGATTGGGGATCTCGTGCAGATAAAGGGCTTTTCCAACAAAAACCCATGTTTTTACTTTCCACTTCTCCAGGACCAAGAGGAGGGCAATTCGTGATGGAATCAGCGAAAAATATCTTCCCCTTCTTTGGTGGAAATATTGCCTCTCACTTTTCACTGCCTAGTTTTCAGGATAATTTTAGAGCAGGTCATATTGTCAACGATCATTTAAAAATAGAATTTGAAGCGCGATTAAACGACTTTAAATCAACCCTTCACCAAAACTAACAACTACTTTTTCAACGCAAGAGGCTATTCCATAGGGATAGCCTCTTTTTATTGTAGTACAGATCACTCTGCTTTTTATCCACTATTTTGCGCCTTTCTTCTGTTTTTAAACTGCAAATTGATTCGTACCTTTGCACTACTTTAAAAAGCAGTAGCAGTGGTCTTGTTTCCTTATACAAGATCCTAGTACTCAATCGAAAACAGTTTATTCATTGTAAGCTGAAAAACCATTTTAACCATGAGCAGTAATTTATTCGTTCAATTAATTAAACAAGAAAGTAAAAATCTATTTCAACTGAAGCACAGTGATCGTCTATGGCACGTTCCCTTTATGGCGATGTTTGCCATTGGCGTTCCCCTGCTAACGGGGTGGTATTTCGATAATTTACAAGCAGGTTTACTCGCGTGTTTAGCAGGTTTAGTTATTCTATATGTGCCTGCGCACTTACCAACGCCTCAGCGTATGTTTATTATGTTGGTGTGCTCTTTTGGCTTTATGTTTTCCTATGTGGTCGGTGTTATTTTTAGCTTTAACTATCTCGTTTCAGCTGTTGTATTTGGTTTATTTGCCACGGCTGTTCATTGGATTTCGCTCTATTTCTCTATGCCGCCCCCAGGTAGTTTCTTCTTTATTATGATCGCTTCTATGGCGAGTAATACGCCTTTTGATTTTGATACCATCGCCACTCGTATTGGTTATTTTGTCTTGGGAACTATATTTGCCTGTACTCTCGCCTTAATCTATAGCTTTATCATCGGACGTCGATATTTGCCTCAAACACCAGTGCGAATCATACCCGTTGTTCCCATTAAAACACAAATGGACTACCTCATTCGCGCTTTGATTGTGGGAGCCTTTATGTTTATTTCGTTACTGCTTGGTAATTTACTCCATTTCAATAATCCGTATTGGATTCCGATTTCTTGCTTAGCTATTATGCAGGGGATTTCGCTGTATCACGTATGGCAACGTGCCTTACACCGCATTGCAGGAACCTTTATCGGCATCGGATTGTGTTGGGCGTTGATCTCCATCTCTCAAGAGCCCCTCTACCTGTGTATCTGTATCATGTTGCTGCAATTTATTATTGAGATTTTCATCTCGCGTAATTACACCTTTGCTGTTGTATTCATCACCGCTTTAACTGTTTTACTAGCTGAAGCAGGAAGCCCATTAATACATGCCCCTAACACTTTAATTCAAAGCCGCTTAATCGATATTATTATTGGTAGTTTACTTGGGGGAATTGGCGGATGGCTTTTACACCACGAATATATTCGACATCATACCGTGGATCAAATCAGAAGCACGCGCATTGTTTGGAAAAGAAAGCGAAAGAAGATGGAATCGTGATGGGAAATGGGAAATGGGAGAAGGGTGAGTGGTGAGTGGTAAGTGGTGAGTGGTGAGTTACAGTAAACCGTTAACTATGAACCGTCAACTATAAACCAAAAGGCTATACCTAATACTAAGTATAGCCTTTTGTTGAATTATAATACATGAAGAATCGATGATTTGAGGTATGAGTTTTATCCATCACTCGTCTTCAATTTCCATTCACCTAAATATGATACAACTGACTCAAAGGTAAGGATTGTGATGGTTGAATCGATACAGGTTGATTGTCAATGTGAATCTCATAGGTTTCGTGATTCATGGCAATATGCGGTTGACTCGCATTGTGAATTAGATCTGATTTTTTCACTTGACGGGTATTTTTTACTGCTTTTAGGGCTTTTTCAACCCCTAATTCTTGCAATCCACCGTGATCAATGGCTTGTTGCGCTACGAATAGGGCCGAAATTTCGCCTACTACTTTGCCGAATGTTCCCCACATTGGACGATACATATAAGGTTGTGGGGTTGAAATAGATGCATTGGGATCTCCCATTCCAGCATAGGCAATTACCCCTCCTTTGAGTACCATCTCAGGTTTAATTCCGAAAGCGCACGGTCGATAGAAAACTAAATCAGCCATTTTACCTACCTCAATAGAGCCTACATAATCGGCGATACCATGAGTAATAGCTGGATTAATGGTGTATTTTGCTACATAGCGTTTGGCTCTAAAGTTGTCACTTGTGGCATCAGGGTGTAAGGGACCAAAGTCTTTCTTCATTTTATCGGCAATTTGCCAAGTACGCGTTACGACTTCACCAATACGCCCCATGGCTTGGGAGTCAGAGCTCATCATCGAAATGGCACCCATATCGTGTAAAATTCCTTCTGCAGCAATGGTTTGCTCGCGAATGCGCGATTTGGCAAAAGCAATATCTTCGGGTATATTCTTGTCGAGGTGATGGCAAATCATCATCATATCCAAGTGTTCATCAATGGTATTGATGGTGAAGGGATTGGTCGGTGTTGTAGAAGAAGGTAATATATTGTCATACTCCACCACTTTCAATAAATCAGGGGCATGTCCACCACCAGCGCCTTCAGTATGGTAGGTGTGAATGGATCTCCCATTGAAAGAATTGAGCGAATCTTCTACAAATCCAGCTTCGTTTAGGGTATCGGTGTGAATACAAACTTGAATATCGGCTTCATCAGCAACTTCCAAACACTTATTTAGCACATAAGGTGTACTTCCCCAATCTTCGTGAATTTTCATTCCACCTGCACCTGCGGTTACGATTTCGTGTAAAGCAGTTGCGCTAGAACTATTTCCTTTGGCTAAAAAGATGAAATTTACTGGTATTTTGTCCGTTGCCAATGCCATGCGTTGTAAATGCCATGCGCCTGAAGTACAGTTGGTTGCTAAGGTTCCGGCTGCAGGACCTGTTCCGCCACCAACAACGGTTGTTGTTCCCGATTGTAGTGCCACATCGAATTGCTGTGGACAGATATAATGCACATGGGTATCAATGGTTCCTGCTGTCACAATCAGGTTTTCACCCGCGATGTATTCCGTTCCTACACCTACAATCATATGAGGAGATACTCCATCCATCGTCAGGGGATTACCTGCTTTTCCGATGCCTACAATAACGCCATTTTTGATGCCAATGTCGGCTTTTACAATTCCCCAATGATCGAGGATGATCGCATTGGAGATTACGGTATCTAAAACCTGTTCTTTTGTCGCTAACGGATGTTGTCCCATGCCATCGCGTACCACTTTTCCACCACCAAAAATTAATTCATCTCCATAAGTAGTGTAGTCTTTTTCTATTTGGATCCAAAGATCGGTATCCGCCAAACGTATTTTGTCTCCTGTTGTTGGACCAAAATAGCTAGCATATTCTTTACGTGATATTTTTTTCATTTTACTTTTCCGCGTTTAAAATTAAATCGAACCATTTATCTTTCCTGTAAAACCATGGATGATCTTTTCTCCTCCATATTCTACAAGCTCTACTGTTTCAGTTACGCCAGGCATAAAGCGAATAGATAAACCAGAAGCAATATCCAAATGGTAACCTTTGGTCTGTTCACGATCAAAAGCCAAAGCTGGGTTTACTTCGTAAAAATGAAAATGAGATCCCACTTGTACTGGGCGATCCGCTGTATTGACAACCGAAAGTTGAAGGCGTTTTCTACCTGCCGATAGTACAATATCATCGGATACATAGGCATAGGCTCCAGGTTGTTGTGCCGTTGATGCACTAGATGGAATAGGATTATTGAGTGAAACGAGTTTTGTTCCATCTACAAACATCGCTTCCACTTGTAATTGTTCGACTAATTCGGGAACCCCTTGCATTACATCTTCACTGCTTAGCAGTTGATTGCATTCGCCAATCAATTGTTGTACCGTTTTGCCCTCTCTTGCTCCCTCTATCACATGCCCAGATAAATAGGCTACAGCTTCAGGGTAGCTCAGTTTTAATCCTTTTTCTTTTCTGTTCTTTGCGACAATTGCCGCAAATAAAAGAAGCATTTTCTCCTTTTCTTGGTGAGTTAAATACATAGTTCTTAAAGTTTTGTACAAAAGTAAGGGCTTGACTCGCTCAAGTAAATAGCCATATCATGCCAATACTTTCCTTTTTCATGCTATGCTAAACTGTTGTTTTTTTACTTACCTTTAGCAGTGTTTTTTACTGTATTTTTATATGAAAGAGGTTGCTTCGATTTTATCTAGTTACGATTATAAAAAAAGATATTTACCCTATCTCGATTTTGCAATAGCAAGCAACACCAACTCCCTTCAAGTTTATAAAATAGAAGAATATTTAACGGGTATCGTAAAACCAGTAAGTCCTTACCGAACGGCCTTTAGCTTTATTATTTTTGTTACCCAAGGTGAATTTGAACAGCTGATTAACTTTCAACAGTATCGCATTGTTTCAGGGGAGTGTTTACATGTTAAACAAGGACTTTGGACGGCTACGCAATACCTATCAGAAGATGTCAAAGGATTTATTATTTTCTATGAATCAGACATTTTTACGCAGTATTTGTTGATGCACGACAAAAAGGAGGAGATCAAGTATATGCCTTACTACAAGTTAGACTATTATGATGCACAAGCGCTGACGGCTAGTCTATTGCTGCTCTATGGAGAATTGGGGTTGAGTACGATCAGACCTAGTGTGTATGTCCCTATTTTTTACTCCATTTTATCGCGATTAAACTGTTATACGGCTAATTATACCTTTAGTTCAAGAGATTTAGAGATTGCCTTTCGATTTAAAGAATTGGTGATTGACTCCCATATTCGAGAGAAATCTGTGAGCTACTACGCGAGTTCCTTGTGTTTGTCAGAAAATTATTTGAATCGATGCAGTAAGACAGTGCTTGGACGTTCTGCCAAACAATTGATTAATGAAGTTAATGTGGCCTATGCCAAATTACTTCTGGTTCATACCACGCGAGATATTGCCTCTATTGCATTTGAATTGGGGTATCCATCACCGAGCTATTTCTCCAAGTTCTTTAGAAAGGAAATGGGAGTATCACCGAATGAATATAGAACGAGTGAACGAACAACTATTTTAGATCGTTGGAAATAAAAAAAACAAGGCTCTTTTTTGTAAAAAAAGAGCCTTGCAATCATTTAATTTAGATGCTAATTTGCTAAAGGACGATGAACCACACGCAGCAGTTGCTGGCCTACTTGGATATCATAGGTAAAAACAGCTGTGGTTAGCTCTACAATACGCACCTTGCGTTCCCATGCAATCGATCGGTCTGGATTTCGGGCCATGAGCGTGCGTTGGGTCCCATCAACAGAGACGTACCAATCTCCTGTAGAACGTACCTTTTTTTTGTTGTTAAAGGCTGTAAAAATAAAGGAACCATTGGCGTATTTACCTTCTTTGTTTTTAGGGAAGTACGCATTACCGTGGGCATTTGTATAGTATACATCTCCTGAGAAACTAGCTGCAGGAGCTACGTTCATATTCAGTTTTTTCGCCCGTTCAATACCTGCTGTAATATCTAAAACTTCTACTGTTTTCCAATCAACAGCTGCTAAAATTTGCGCGGGAGTTAAAGGTTCTGGGTGATTGGTCACAGGTTGATGGTCCACGTCGTAATATACAGCTGGTTGACTGGCATTGGGAACAACTCTATAGGTAAATAAGCTGTTGTTCAGCGCAAGAAAATCAATTGTACGTGCATACGCAATGGTATTGTCGTTGTTGTATACCGTCAACAGTCGTTTTGTTTCACCATCTGTTAACTTCCATCTACCAAACATTTTAGGTCGATCATTAAAATCAATGATGCGAAATGTTCCATCAGGACGGTAATACGCAAATCCAGCATAGGTTTTAGCTGGTTGAACGCCAAGATCGAGCTTCTTCTTTTGGTTGTCTCTTACTTCAGTCGTTTTCCATACGTGCTTGGCAAGCATAGCTGTTTTAGTTTCTTGTATTGTGTTAGAGCCTTTGTGATCATCACTAGAACAAGAGGGCAATGTGATAGCACTGAAAGTAGCTAGAAATAGCGCTACTAAAAAAAATTTTATTCTCATATAGTTAAATTTTATGAGAACAAATGAAAAACTAAATGCCGGATTTGTTTTCCAAAAAGGTATATTCTTATCTACCGTTTTGATAATTTAGGACTTCCTATTGAATTGTATGCGAATCAGGAATGATGGTCGTATTCTTTATGATTTTTTGATGATTCGTCTAATTTTAAAATCCAATGCCGCGTATAACAGGGTAACAAAAGGGCTTAGGTAGTTGAAGAAGGCGTAAGGCAAATAGGTCAAGGTCGGAATACCAAGTACACCTGCGTGATAAGCACCACAGGTATTCCACGGGATTAATACGGAGGTTACAGTTCCAGAATCTTCTAATGTTCGACTGAGGTTTTCTGGAGCGAGTCCTTTCTGTTTATATGCATCAGCAAACATTTTACCTGGTACTACAATAGAGAGGTATTGATCGGATGTCATAATGTTGATGGCCAAGCAACTAGCTACTGTACTAGCGAAGAGTCCAAATAAGTTATTGGCGATTTTCAATAGCGATAGGGATATTTTCTGTAAAGCGCCAATAGCTTCCATAGCACCCCCAAAAAACATAGCACAAAGAATTAACCAAACGGTATTGAGCATACTAGCCATACCACCGGCTTCAAATAGTCCATTGAGACTTTCTAAGGGGGACAAAATACGGATATCTGTAGTTAATGCAAGCATTACTCCTTTGTAGGCGTTATAGAAATTAAACACATCACCACCAGCAACATCGACAACAATATTGGGCTGAAAAATAAGGGCAAAGACCGCGCCTAATAAAGTGCCAATCAGTAGCGCAGCGATAGGCTGTACTTTTTTGACAATCAATATAATTACAAAAACAGGGACAATAAATAAGAGGGGCGTAATGTGAAAGGTATCGCTAATAGCAGCTAGTGTTTCTGCTGTATCTACCTGCCCATCGGCACCATAGATAAAACCTAAGATACTAAATAGAATCAGCGTGACCACATAGGTTGGAACTGTGGTGTATAACATATAGCGAATGTGAGTAAACAAATCCGTACCTGCCATAACAGGCGCAAGGTTGGTTGTATCCGATAAAGGGGATAGTTTATCTCCAAAATAAGCCCCTGAGATAACCGCTCCACCAATAACACCTAAGGGCATGCCCAAGGCATTACCAATGCCCACAAGCGCGATTCCCACTGTTGCAGAGGTTGTCCATGAACTTCCTGTAGCAATGGAAATGATGGAGGTAATAATTAGACAGGCAGGGAGGTAAATGGAGGGATGTAAGAGTTCTAGTCCGTAGTAAATCATACTGGGAATAATACCACTTAACAGCCAAGTACCCGATAAGGCGCCTACAAGCAATAAAATAAAAATAGCATTGGAGGTATCGCGAACGTTATTTACAATTTGCTGTAGTATTTTGTCATAAGAAACACAGTTAAACAAACCGACAGTAATGGCAATTGCACCACCTACAAGTAAGATAAATTGATTCGTTCCTGATAGTGCGTCATCCCGGAAAACAAAAACATTAATAGCCAATAAGACAACGAGTAATACAACAGGGATTAGTGATTGTGCTAATGAAATAGGCTTTTCTTGTTTTTCCTGCATGTTGATTCAGTTTAAAAGGGGTGAATAAAAAAGTAAAAGTACTTAATTTAGCTGAGTACTGCTCTTTTATGCACATAAACTGTACCAAAAATGCACGGTTTGTTTTTCGCGCGGTTTGTTTTTGCGCGGTTTGCGCGGTTTGTAAATTTGTTTATAAATAACAAACCGTGCAAACCGCACGAACAGCACACACCGCGCGCAAAAAAAAAATCAACTTCCGCAAGACAGGCATTCCGGATCATCTAGGGAACAACTGCTTGTAGGGGAGGGGCGTTGAAGCAGCCCCGTATCAACAGTAAATTTGATGGCATCAACAGCGGGTCTTGTTCGCAGGTAATACATCCCAGTTTTTAACCCTTTTTTCCAGGCATAAAAGTGCATGGAGGTTAGTTTACTCGCGGTGGGTTCAGCTAAAAATAGGTTGAGTGATTGGGATTGACAGATAAAGGCTCCGCGATCTGCGGCCATGTCAATTAGGGTTTTTTGTTTGATTTCCCAAGCGGTTTTGTACAGCGCCTTTATATCCTTGGGGATGTTAGGGATGGATTGAATAGAGCCATTGGCGGCAATGAGTTGATTCTTTACCGTAGGATTCCACAAATTCAGCTGTATTAAATCTTGGAGCAGGTGTTTATTCACCACAACAAATTCTCCAGATAGCACACGACGGTTGTAAATATTGCTCGTATAAGGTTCAAAACACTCGTTATTTCCCAAGATTTGCGAAGTGGAAGCCGTTGGCATTGGGGCAAGAAGAAGGGAGTTTCGTACGCCATATTGTTTAATTTGTTCGCTTAAACTAGACCAATCCCATCGATCGGAGGGAGAAATTTTCCATAAATCAAACTGAAAAATACCCTGAGAAAGAGGAGATCCAGCAAAGGTTTCATAGCTTCCATTTTCTTTAGCTAAGGTCATGGAAGCTTCTAAAGCAGCAAAGTAGATCGTTTCAAAGATGTCGCGATTCAAGGTTTGAGCTTCCTCACTTTCAAAAGGCAAGCGCAACAACATAAAAACATCAGCTAGTCCTTGTACACCAAGACCAATGGGGCGATGACGATGGTTCGAACGCGCAGTTTCTGGTAGGGGATAGTAGTTGTGATCAATAATTTTATTGAGGTTTTTGGTGATGATTTTCGCAACTTCATACAGCTTTTGAAAGTCGAATACCCCGTCTTCTACATAGCGGGGTAACGCAATAGAAGCGAGGTTACACACGGCTATCTCTTCGGAATCGGTGTATTCCATAATTTCCGTACACAAGTTGGAACTGCGAATCGTACCCAAGTTCTGTTGATTGGATTTTTGATTGGCAGCATCTTTGTAGCACATAAAAGGAGTTCCCGTTTCAATTTGGGTTTCAACTATAGCTTGCCACAAAGTTCGTGCGGGTAGGGTTTGGCGGGCTTTATTTGCTTGTTCGTAAGCGATATATTGTTCGTCAAAGGCCTCTCCATACAAATCACATAAACCTTGTACTTCATTGGGATCAAACAAGGACCAAGGCGCATCTGCTTCTACGCGTTTCATGAAGAGATCGGGAACCCACAAGGCAGGAAATAAGTCGCGCGCACGCATTTCCTCTTTGCCGTGGTTTTTTCGGAGGTCTAAAAAGTCGAGGATATCCGCATGCCAAGGTTCGAGATACACGGCAATTGCACCTTTTCTCTTGCCTCCCCCTTGATCAACATAACGCGCCGTTTCATTGAAAACCTTCAACATGGGGAGAATCCCATTGGAAACACCTCCTGTCCCTTTGATGTAACTTCCTGTAGCGCGTATATTGTGAATACTAAGACCAATACCTCCAGCCGATTGAGAGATTAGCGCACAATTTTTTAACGTATCATAAATGCCTTGGATGCTGTCTTCTTTCATAGTCAATAAATAACAAGAAGATAGTTGAGGTTTAGGAGTTCCCGCGTTAAATAGTGTAGGAGTGGCGTGAATAAACCATTTATTACTCATGAGGTTATAGGTTTCGATAGCGGCATCAATATCATTTTTATGGATGCCAATTGCGACGCGCATAAACAGATGTTGTGGGCGCTCCACGATTGTGTTATTGGTGCGAAGGAGGTAGGATTTCTCCAGCGTTTTAAACCCAAAGTAATCGAAGGAATAATCGCGTTCGTATATAATACTGCTATTTAATCGATCGGCATTTTGTTGAATGATGTGATAGGTTTCTTCCGCCAGCAGTGGGGCGTGAGTTTGGGTGATCGGATCGATATAATGATATAATTTTTCTGCTGTTTCAGCAAACGATTTTAGCGTGTTTTTATGAAGATTACTTACTGCAATACGGGCAGCCAAAATAGCAAAATCGGGGTGGGTTGTGGTATAAGCAGCCACGGTTTCTGCGGCTAACGTATCTAGGGTTGTCGTTGTGACGTTGTCGTATATTCCTTGGATGACTTTTTTGCTTATTTCGATGATTTCATTCTCCGTAATTTCCAGTCCATACACCAACTTGTGTAAGCGAGCGGTAATTTTGTCAAAGTGTACGGCTTCTTTTTTGCCATTTCTCTTTATTACATACATATTGTGTTTGTTTTATAAGTGGTTGGTATTAAAAGTCTTCGTTCAACGAAAAAGTAGTTGCTGCTGTCGCTTGTTGGGCTACCCCTGTTTTTTGGTATTCACCCACTCGGCGTTCAAAGAAATTGGTTTTGCCCTGTAAGGAGATGAGTTCCATAAAATCAAAAGGATTACTTGCGTTCCACAGTTTGGCATATCCCAATGTGACAAGTAGACGATCGGCTACAAATTCAATATATTGACACATGAGGGCTGCATTCATGCCAATGAGTCGAACAGGTAGTGCTTCCGTGACGAATTCCTTTTCAATGGCCACGGCATCTCGAATAATGCTGTGTACCGTTTCTTCTGAAAGTTTGTTTTGTATGTGGTTGATATAGAGTAAACAAGCGAAATCACAATGAAGTCCTTCATCTCGGCTAATCAATTCATTGGAGAACGTTAGTCCAGGCATTAATCCTCGTTTTTTCAGCCAAAAGATAGAGCAAAAACTGCCCGAAAAGAAAATACCTTCTACCGCAGCAAAGGCGATTAAACGCTCAGCGAAGGTATCACTTTCAATCCATTTCAGTGCCCAATTAGCCTTTTTTTGTACGCAATCAATGGTGTCAATGGCACGCAGTAAATAGTCTTTTTCTTTGGGATCTTTGATATAGGTATCGATAAGAAGGGAATACATTTCGGAGTGGATGTTTTCGATCATAATTTGAAAACCATAAAAACATCGTGCTTCTGCATATTGTACCTCTTGGATGAAGTTGATCGCTAAATTCTCATTGACAATACCATCACTTGCAGCGAAAAACGCCAATACCCGAGAGATGAAAAAGCGTTCTTCCTCTTTTAATTTATGGTGCCAATCCGAGAGATCTGAGGAAAGATCCACTTCCTCAGCCGTCCAAAAACTAGCTTCCGCTTTTTTGTAAAACTCCCAGATATCGTAATGTTCAATGGGGAAAATGACAAAACGGTCATTATTTTCTTGTAAAATAGGTTCTATCATAGCATTTTAATGTGTTTTATTGGTGTTTCGTTAGGGTTTGCATCAGGGCATCCCAGGTTTTATCCGTCGTGGTCTTGCATGGAGTACGTTGAGTAAAATCGGAATAGGTCAACAGCGCTTGTTTGAGATCACTTTGAATCTCCATACTTGAAATTTCGGTGTGTTCCAATAGGTGAATCAAGAAGTAGATAGCTCGTTTTAAGAATTTCTGTGCTTGATCCAATTGGTTGAGTTCTTCATACGTATACGCCAGGTTGTTACATGAAATGAGGTATACCTGTATGACCGGAATTTTTAATTGCACACACAACTCCCAATGATTGTTCAATACTTCGGCTCTATACATCGCCTCTTTGTAGCCTTTTAAAGCTTCGAGATAGTTTTTTTGATTAAAATTTTCATTGCTGGACACGGTTAAGGTTTTCCAATAGCGTTCCAGGTGATTCATACAGGTATCACTCATTTTATTTTAGATTTTGATTTACAAATTCCCAATTGACGATTTCCCAAAAGTTTTCAATAAACTGAGGTCTAGCGTTTCTGTAGTCGATATAGTAGGCGTGTTCCCAAACATCTAAGGTTAAGATTGGCGTTTTGTTGACGGTCAGCGGCGTATTGGCTTCTTTTAGGGGAATGATTTCCAATAGCCCTTGATCATTCTGTGCCAACCAAGCCCAACCACAACCAAATAATTTCGCTGCCGTGGTTGAAAATTGCGCTTTGAATTGCTCAAAACTCCCAAAATCACGTAGAATTAGCTCTGCTATTTTTCCCGTTGGTTCTTTTCCACCATTGGGAGATAAGCAATGCCAAAAGAAGGTGTGATTCCAGTGTTGTGCGGCATTGTTGAAAAGAGCAAGGTCTTGGTTTTGATGCCCTTTTAGGATGAGCGCTTCCACGGTTTGATCAACAAGGGGCGTATCTTGGATGATATCCTTGAGGTTGTTGACATAAGAAGCGTGGTGCTTGCCATAATGATAATCGAATGTTTCTTCGGTGATTAAAGGCGTAAGCGCACTTTTTTCATAGGGTAATTCTGGTAGTTGTAAGTCAATTTTCATGAGATATAATTTAGTTTACTGTTTATGGTTCACTGTTTACTGTTTACCTGACCACAAAGGTAAAAGTTATTTAGTATTATAAAAATATAATTTTAGATAACTCTAAAATTATATTTAGATTGATTTCGATTTGTGTTTGAACAAGCAATAGATCAGAAGGATAAAAGTTATTGGGAATTAAACAGGGGAATTTCCTTTTATTCCGTTGTTATCTTGTAATTTTGTACGGTATTAATTCTTAAGTCTATGATAGTTAGAGACAAAAAGCACATTGTTCAGATGCTTTTTATTTGGAAGGGATCCGTGCTAAAAAAAATCGCCCCGACGTTAATAGCCATCTTTCTCTTTTCTTGGTTGGTGTATTGGAGTCATTATTTTTTTCCAGAAATCATTATTCCTTTGAATGTAGGTGCTTTTGCCTTGGTCGGGATTTCGTTAGCGATTTTTTTGGGTTTTTGTAACAATGCAGCCTATGATCGCTATTGGGAAGGGCGTAAGCAGTGGGGGAATTTATTGATTTTCAGTCGATCGTTGACCTTTCAAATTTTGCATTTCATCAAAGAGGACGATCAATTTACCCAAAAGGACAAGCAATATGGGATACGACTGATCATTGCATTTTGTTATGCGTTGAATAAACAGTTGAGAAATAAAACGGATCTAGACATTGTACGTTCCTATCTATCCGAAGAGGTATATCAAGAGATGATGACCAAGCGATTCAAGCCTGTTTTTTTATTGAGTGAATTGACCAAATGGATCAATGCGCAGTACAAAGCAGGGCGAATAGACTCAATTACTCAGGCGAGAATGGATGAGCATTTGGGGCAAATGTCTATTATTTTAGGAGGATGTGAGCGCATTGTTCACACTAAAATTCCCTTTGTATACTTTATTATCCTTCACCGTACCGTTTACGTCTATAGCTTTCTGTTGCCTTTTGGATTAATTGATTTAATTGTGTGGACGATGCCGTTTTTTGTGACGTTTGTTGCCTATACTTTTATTGCATTAGATGCAGTAGTTGCGGAGATTTCAGAACCTTTTGGGGAGGAAGAAAATGACTTGGCCTTGGATCAAATCTGCGGTAATATTTCCTATTCACTATCGGAAATTTCAGATTTGCCTTTGCCGGAATTGGTAGTACCTGATGAGAATTATATTGTAAAATAGGAGAGGGTGAGTGGTGAGTGGTGAGTAGTGAGTGGAGAGTGGTGAGTCATCAACCATAACCTTTATTTCATTAAGAAAAAATTAACGCAATACAGATAAAAAAAAAGTGCCTTTATCGCATTATTTTTTTTGTCTTGTAAATTATTTTTGCTTAGTTTTTATCTAATGATATATGGGTGACTTTGAAGTAAATTCATTTTATGAGTTAATAATACACGATTTAGTGAATCGTGGTTACGCTGTGGTAGACTGTTTTTTCACTGAGAGCGAAATAGACCTGTTGCGAGCAAATTTTTTCATGAAGCAAGATTTGCAGGTATTTAAAAAAGCGGCGATTGGTCAGGCGAGTGAGGAGCAAGTGGTAGAAGAAGTGAGGGGTGATTTTATTTTGTGGTTGAATGAGCAGATGCCAGATGAAGTGGAGGCGATGTACTTTCAAAAGATGAATGCGTTTATTGCTTATGTCAATCGCACTTGTTACTTGGGGATTCAGCAAGGGGAATTCCACTATGCGAGTTATCCTGTTGGAACGGGCTATCAACGTCATTTGGATGTATTTCACAAAGATACGCGTCGAACGCTTTCGGTGGTGTTGTATCTCAATGAAAAGGATTGGACGCCTGCTAATGGAGGAGAACTGGTGTTGTTTTTACCCGATGAAGCAGGGGGGGAACGCGAAGAAATTGTCTATGCTTTACCAGGGCGTTTGGTTATTTTTGACAGTAAATCCATCGAACACGAGGTTCGAACGGTGCACAAACCCCGTTATAGTATTACGGGATGGTTGAAAACAAGATAAGAGAGTTAGGAAAACCTAACTCTTTTTTTATAGTGAATACCGAAATAACAGGTACGGGATTGGATGAAAAATATAAAAAAATCTCATATCATGAATATATAAGATAATTTAATAATGCTTATCTATTTTTGAGAGTGTATTATTGGTTTATTGTATTTTTTTTTTTGATAAAAAAATGTAATTTCATTGTGTTTTTGGTTTGATATTGTTTTTTTATTTTATTTTTTTAACTTGTTTGTTGTTGTTGTTGTTTAGGTATTAATTAACTAAAATTAGTGATTTAAATATCTTTTATTCTATTTTGATGCTTTGTATTTAATAAAATTAACTTAATTTTTTATTTCGTTTTATTTTATTAGTATTGTATTAGATCAAATAAGATAACAATAAACGAATACATCGTTTTTTTACTTTATAAATTGAAAGCAAGAAGCCTTATTTGATTAATAATTCAAATAAGGCTTTTTATTTGTGTTTTTTTTAAAATAAATTCACATAAATAAATTTTTTGTTCCCTAGACGTTCACGTGCTAGTATGTACTTGTAAACAATCTTCAAATGAAGGTTTTGACCACCTAAAATTTCTTCATAACATCTGATCATTTTGGAACGTATTAGAATTTTCAGTTGAGGGATTCGACTACTTCTAATCGATCCAATCTTATACAATTAAGCATATGTTTAAAGCCTTACTCTCTTTTATTCTCCTGTTTTGTTTTTTGAATTGTTTTGCACAAAAAAAAATAAGCGATACCCATCAATTGGTCTGGGTCAAAGGATTATCAACAGGACTGTCCGAAGCTGGATTTAATTATAATACGCGAATTCACGTTGGTGGAGCCTTTCCTGTACTCAATAAAAAATGGGCAACGTCCCAACATAGTTACGTTTATTATGTGGTCAAGAGCATCAAAGAAAATGAAAAGCTCTTTTCAATATATGATGATGGAGCATTACACACGTTCTATACGGATGTGATTAAATCGGACTTGGAAGTAAAGGTCGACTTAGCATATCTAGCTCAAGGCGCTATTGTTAATTTTAACTTTGTCAATGCCAATTATCGCAATAAATATGGAGAACGTATTTTCTATTTAGACAATACCTATGACAAATCCAATACCGCACTGTATGAGGTTTTAATTTGCAACGACTGCGGAAATCCAACCACGCGAAATAAAATAGAAACGTATTTGGCATTGAAATACGGCATCACTTTAGATGATAAAACCAAGTATTGGAGTAGTAATGAGGTACAGCTTTGGGATGCACAGCTCAATGCCACCTTTAATAACCATATTATAGGTCTTGCCAAGGATCGCTATTTTGGGTTAGAACAGCTAGCAACAGCAAGTAATGAAGAGCCCGCTGTTGTATTGAAAAAAACGGATAATGGGGAGGTTCTCGCCAATCAAAGCTTTGTGTTGATCGGCGATAATGGCAAAGAAAAAGCTTTCGATGCACAAAGCAATCGATTGAAACGACAATGGTTGGTGCAAAATAAAGGAGATCACGATCTAACAGTAGATTTCTCAGTTGCAGTAACTCCCGAAAAGGATATCGATTACTATCTCTATACCGCTGCAGGAGGGGAAGTCGCCCAGGATACATCTGATACGTTACAATTGAGCTTTAAAAATATCACTGTCAATACACAGACCGATACGTATTGGTCAATTGGAAGAGTAAGACCGTTTGCTATTGATATAGAGCAAGATACCTTGGGGATTAATCACAGCTATCAATTGTTGACGCATGGAGCAAGTGAACCGCCTTATGCAATTCAAGCGATGGATTTAAACACACAAGAGGAGTACTTCTTTGTCGCAGAAAATATGCCATTTGATTTGGATGAGCTACCGAAGTCGACCTATTCCTTTACCGTACGCGATAGTCAAGAACAACAAGCCACCATCGAGTCGATCGCCTTAGATTTTGACGCGTCGAATTTGATTGTCATGCCAACAACGTGGACCTTGAATGGAAGAGACCTGCTTGCTATTCAGCCGCAACTCAAGAAACCAAGCACTTCTTATGGGTACCGCTGGTATTTAGGCGATAGAGTCATTTCTACCGCTCCTGTTTTACGGGTCAATTACCCTGGGACTTTTGCCTTGGAAGTGGTGGATCACAAAGGGAAATACCAGCGTTTTGGTTTTACTGTTGACCAAGAAACTCAGCGAGACTCTTCACTAGATGAACACTGGTTTGTCAGTCCAAATCCCGTAAAAGCAGGAGAAGAATTCAAGGTACACTATGTATTTGGATCAGAAAAACACGTTGATTTTTATATCTATACCCTCGATGGGAAGTTTATTCAACGCGAGAAACACGGCCTTATCAAAGGAGGAACCTTTGCCTATCACTTAGCTGGACGAACCACCTATCTGTTGGTCTCTATCATCAATAGTAAAACATCACTTCAGAAATTAATTGTCAAATAAAACCGTAGGAGTATGCAATTTTTTAAACGTTACCAAAGAGAAATCTCAACTTTTATTTTGATCGGCTTACTACAAAGTTTTGTTTTTGAAGTGTTTGCCGCCTATGCCAACCCAATTCCGATGAAGCCAGTCGCTTATTTCTACGATCCTATGGATGAAGAAGAAGAGCGCTTGTTATTGAAAAATACAGCAGCGGATGATAGGGTGCATCTGGAGGATATCGTTTCTATTGTGGAATCTCCAGTCCAAGTGGAATCTCCAGTAGAAGAGAAAATAGACGATCAAACAGATGAAGTACTAGTAGAGGAGGAAATAAGCAAGGAGAAAAGAGTAGCAACCCAAACGGCTGTCGTTCAGTCAACAGTTGACCACGCAGGGGAAACGGTTATTTTATATGGTGCCGATATTCCTTATGGGATGATTGGTATAGCGGCTGATCAACCGTATGATGATCCTGAAGATAACCTGTTTAAGGTGACCATATCCGAAGCCATTGATGCTAAGGCTACCTATGTGTTATCTTATGATTTATATGGGGCTTCGAGTTCAACAGCAGTGGCTAAAAGTATCAATACCAGTACGAGTGTCGGAGGCTATATACAAAGTAAAAATCAAGTGTGGACCCGTGTAGAAGAGTATATTGCTCCGTTTAATTTAAAACAGGGGGTGAATACTGTTTTGTTCACAGCAGATGAGCAACCCGAATCGCCTTATTTGGTGCGCAATTTGCAAATCGAAAAACGCGTAACACAAGAAACAGAAGAATTACTTCAGATCAATGCAACCGTACGCGATAGTATAACAGGGCAAGTATACGTATCTGGGGTTGTTGCTGTTGGACAAGCGTCCGAATTGTATATTTCGGGAAAACGCATTCCCATTATTCAGCATACGTTTGAATACCTAGAAGCAATAGAAGATTCTTTAACAACACCGTTGTTAGCGGAAGTAAAAAAAGAAGGGGAAGTCGTGGCCATACAGGAAATTCAACTGGAGAATACCCCTGTTATTGCTGAAGTCACTCCCTTAACAACGGCCTTTAGACGCCATGAATTTGCCGTTCAAAAACAAGGCGAATCCCAAGTGTTTCAACACGATCAAGTCGAGATTGAACTTCCATCGACGAGTTTTAAAGAAGATTTTACCCTGTCGATTCAAGAATTAAGACCTCGTGATTATGCGCCTACAGGGATGACATTAATAAACGTTACGCCTGAGAAGAGTGCCTATCGCTTTTTACCAGATGGCATTCAATTTGATCAAGCAGTTACCCTGCGCTTACCTTATGACGCTACGGCTTTACCACGTGGGTATAGCGCTAAGGATATACAAGTGTTTTACTTTGATACAACGATCAAACAATGGGCTAAGGTTCAGGTGATTGATGTTTTGGAAGAGAGCCAGCAAGTCGTTGCTTTAACGACACACTTTACAGACTATTTAGCAGGGGTGATTCAGGAACCCGAGAGTCCCGATGGCGATGCTTTTTCACCCACGACACTGAGTGGGATACAAGCTGTTAATCCGGCGGAAAATATTCCGATGGTCAGTGTCCCTCAAATTAATGATCGCGGGGATGCAGCACTTACTTTTCCTTTGATTTTACCTGTAGGTAGACAAGGTATGACTCCCGATTTATCAGTCAACTACAACAGTGGGGCAGATGAAGGAGATTTTGGTTTGGGATGGAGTTTATCCGTACCAACAATATCCGTAGATACGCGTTGGGGAGTGCCTTTGTACGATACGGCCAAAGAAACAGAATCCTACTTGTTGAATGGAGAGGAATTGTTACTGGTTAAATCCGATCGTACGATGTATGTTCCGCATAAAGATCCGTTGATCAACCGCGTGAGTAATGCTACGTTCCAAAAAGCCCAACATAGCCCCAATCAGGAAATTAAACGCTTGGGCTCTGTGAATAATTATACCTGGCAAATTGTGGATCGATCTTCTGGATGGACGTATGATTATACGACCCATGCCAAAGGAAAATGGTATTTGACTAAAGTAATGGATGCGTATGGCAATTATATGGAATATCAATACAACCAAAACGCAAGTGGAGATCTTCAATTGCAAAGTATAGGATATAATAAAAATCAAGCCTTAACCGCTAGAAGTGATAATTTTCATGAATTTTCTATTTTAATTACACGAAAAAATACAATAGATTCTCCTAGAGGACCTCGTTTAGATGTAAAGACAACGAACCGCTATGGTGTAGAATCGAAGAGTGTGGATTTAATTGATAAAATTGTGATAAAAATGGAGCCTAAAGGATCTTTGGTCGATGCTGATGAAGGAAAAATGTCGTTGGGATATGCGCATAATGAATATCAATTTTTTTACAAAGCAGGACAGTTTGGTAGGAGTTTGCTCTATCGCATTATTAATACGAATAGCAACAATAAGGATGTTACTCCCACTGCGATGCCCTCGACTCCCGTAATAGAAGAATATAATTTCGATTACCACGATGATATTGGTACGGGATCCCTTTTTGAAAGTACAGGGCAAACGATTAATACCTATAAAGATTATGTCACAGATTACGATCGTTTTGGGGTATATATCTCTGCTTTAGGAGGTTCGGAGGGCAAATCAACAAATTTTAATGGAGGAGGCTCAGTGGGAATTGTTACAACTTTTATACCAAGTTCTTGGTTGCCCTTTAGTTGGTCTGCTACTTTTGGTAAGAATTTTGGAGGAGGTTCTTCTAATTCGGAGACTAAAGTAATGATGACCGATATAGATGGAGATGGTTTACCAGATAAAATTTTTAAAAGTGGGAAGCAATTTTATTACCGCAAGAATACAGGTAATGTTTTTTCATCCGAGGTTTATCCAATTAAGAATCTACCAAATTTAAGTTATACTAAAAACAAAAATAGTGAAGAAGGATTTAGCGTCAACATTATGGTTGGAAATCTTTCTGAATCTAATGCTAAGAGTTCGTCTAAAATGTCGACCTATATGACGGATGTCAATGCGGATGGCATCCTTGATGTTGTTGATAATGAACGGGTGTACTTTGGGTATATCGATCCGCAAACCAAAACGCCTACCTATAGCTTAGACAGTTCAATCACGCCTGCGATTGTATTGAAAGAAGAAGAAGTAGCCCCTGTTTTGAATCCAGAGCCAGCAGTAGATCTGACCAATGGTCCGATGGACCTGGTTATGGTATGGCGTGCACCCAAACCTGGACAAGTGAAAGTAACGGGAACGATTAGCAAGCAACATATTGCTTTAGACAGTGGAGTAAAATTTTCGATCGAGCGATTGAAAGATAATGAAATGGGAAATGCAACCTTTGTATTGGGACCTAATCTAATGCTATCCACAAGAGAAACACATAATCATACCCTAACGGTTGAAAAAGGTGAACTGTTGTTCTTTAGAGTGCATACCAATCAAATCCCATTGGAAGAGCTAGGAGTTAGTTGGAATCCAAAAGTGGAATATACAGGAACAAATCCAGATCCTATTATAGCGTCATCTAGACATGCATCAACCTATAATGAGGGATTTATTGTAGGAAGCAAGATGGAACACCTCTTTAAAGAGTCTGGAAAATACCGTTTAGAATGGCCAAGCTTTTCCATTATAGACAATGATCGAGTAACGATCCGCGTTTCTTATTTTAAAAAGGGAACAGCTAATGGTGGAAATCTACCAATTATCGGAAATAATGTGGTGATTTACGAAAAAACTAGTAGCATTGAGGGAACGACTACCTTTACTTCTCCAAATCAAACCTTAGATATGGAAACGATCACTTCGGTACCTGATAGTTTTCACTATATAAAGATCGAAGTGTTGAGTGATTCCGAAATAGATTGGAAGACCATTGACACCCAATTTAAACCCAAACTAGTCTCCTTAAATTCTTCAAATCCCGATGTTTATGTAGTGCCTTATTACTCTAATTACAGTAAAGTGCATACGAGCAATATTCCTTTGGAATACACAGCAAATGGATCCCGCGTTAGTGTTACAATAAAGAATAATTTTAAATTACCAGGATGTACAGCAGCTGTTTGTCAGGATCGCTATGTCTATTTAGTTGCTCGTTATCCTAGTGGAAGTATTATATCCTTAGTGAGTTCTAGCAATTCCGATGTACCTAGAGGATATGTGAAGTTCCGTTATAAATTTGATGCTGAAGGAAATATTGTTCAGAAACAGCGTTTGATGTCAAACAACCAATATCAAAATTTAGGTGATACTGATAACTTTTCTTTAACGCCAGGTATAGGATCGAGATACTTTTTTGAATATTACACGACCGAATATAAGATAGGGGAACTACTAGATAGTTATCAAGAAGGGGATGGTCTGCCATTAATAAAAGTAACTGCAAGTGGGGCAAATCCTAGTACCTATATGTCTGGGGTAGATGTCAATGGGAAGGTAAAAGCAAATGTATACACTGCGGAACCAACAGAAGCTTGGGGGGCGATGTACAGAAATTGGGGGCAATTTGCTTATAAAGGAGCAGAGCCTCAAGCGACATACCAACCTATTGTAGGAAGAAATGTGCATCCTTCAGCCGTAACATCTAATGCAACAGCTAATAATACGCTGACGGATCCAAATCTGACGTTGGATCAAGTAGAGTTGGATATGGTAGATATTCAAAGTGCAGGAGGTACTATGTCAGAGTATTTTGCCATGTTATTACCAAATAAACAAAAGAGTCGTTGGGAAAGTCATGAACATTTATATGTATCGGCAACAGCAATCAGTCCTTATACTCGATTTTTAACGGATGATATACCCGATTTACGCCCACCAACTGTAGCTGTTGGTAACTTTGGCGCAGCGGGAATTGATAAATATACGTCCATTAGAAACAAGAGTTCGAATAAAACATTAGGCTTTGGACCTGTTAATGCTGGACGTGCAAAAACAGATGGGACAAGTGAATTGTTGAATGAATTTATGGATGTTAATGGCGATGGATTTCCGGATATTATAGGGGAACGCATTCAATTGACCGCCAAACGAGGAGGATTGTCTAATCGTATTGTACAAGCAGATTTTACGATAAGAACTGCATTAAGAGGAACAGGCTCTCTAACGGGTGGAGCAGCTATGGGTATTGCAGGTGTTAATTTTGGGAGAGGCAACAATAGTTTAGCTGTAAAAATAGGAGATCAAGGCAGTGCTTCAATTAATGCTAGTTCATTTAATACGACCAATACCACCAATCGATTTTACGTAGATATCAATGGAGATGGCCTGGTGGATATTGTCCAAAGTGATGGAAAAGTATTGCTAAATTATGGTGGGACATTTCGAGAAAGCACCATTTGGAGATCGTTATCTTTTCAACAAAGTAAAACTCGTACAAAAAATCGAGGTGGCGGTGGCGGCTTTACTGGGATATCTAATTTGGACTTATCTTTTGGACTCAGTCTTTCTGAAAGTACATCAAGTGATTATACGACGTATATTGATTTGAATGGTGATGGATTACCTGAGCGAATTCATGACGGTAAATATTACATTAATACAGGAACAGGTTTTGAGGCAACTGGACGTAATATGCCAGGTAGTCAATCCCAAAAATCAATCGATGGAGGAATTAATGGCAATGCAACATTTTGTATTTATTTTATTATTCCTATTATTCTTACGGGACCTAAGTTTTGCTTTTCAGCAGGTGCTGCCACGGGTAAAAATATTTCGAGTGAAGAAGGGCGTTATATGGATTTCGATGGAGATGGATTTATCGATTATGTTACTTCCTCTCGCAATGAAAGCATAACGGTTTATAAATCGCGTATTAAACGCACGAATTTGCTGAAAACAGTTACTCAAAGTACAGGAGCAAAAATTGATTTGGATTACGATATTACCAATCCCGTTGATCAATCAACCATTGGAGGAACCTACAAGATGCCGTATAAAAAATGGGCTTTGACCAAAGTAGCCGTTTATGATGGCTTTGAAGGAGATGGAGAAAATACTACGCGCTATGCGTATGAATACTTTAATGGATACAAAGACAGAAAAGAACGCAACTTCTTGGGGTTTGGTCAGACAAAAGCCCACCTGTTAAATAGGGAAGGTGTTCCGTTCCGCACCACAGTAACAGAGTATCTATTGGATGGCATGACAGAGAATGAGCTATATCAACCCGGAACTAGTTCAGGGCTTAAACAGTACCTCTACAAAAAAGGATTGCCGAAGAAGACCTATACGTTAGACAAGAGAAAACGACCGTTAACAGAAACGACTTATGCGTATAAGTTTTACGAAAATCGCTTGGTAACAGCCGATATTAATACAGCAACAACGTCGCCTGCAGAGGTCAGCGTTTTTACAGAAAAACTCTCCGTATTGCCTTTGGTCACGAGTATACAAACAAAAAATTGGACCTATCAAAGTGAAACGGGGAGCAGTGCACTTGTCAATCAGACCGAACAAAAATTTCAAGGCTATGATAAACTGGGGAATGTAAAAAAATATGTGGATGTTGATCGAGGGTTAACCGTTGATATTGCTTATAATTTAGGAGTAAAAACCTTGCCAATTAGTCATAAGGTTAGTTTAACGAGTACGAATCAACAGTTGCGTCTAACGACAGCTTCTGTTACATCCAATGGAGCGAAGTATGCGCAAGTCAATAAGTACGTTACGAATACACAATTCACAACAATAAGGTATGAATACGATATTTTAGGAAATCTTAGTAAAAAAATCCTACCAGGTGGCTTTAGTTATACCTACGATTATGGGCCATATACGATAGTATATCCACAGTATCACGGCGATTATTTTAAGGTTGTACCAGCGCGAATTACCGATCCTTTTGGCCATGTTACTAGACAACTAGTTAATGCTTTTGGATTACCTGTATTAGTACGAGATGCATACGGAGAAGAAATCCACTATCAGTATGATCCTTTTAATCGCTTGTTAAAAGTAAAAGGACCTTATGAGGAAGATTGGACGATTCAAAATAAATATATCAGCAATCGACAATCGATGACCCAGCACAATTTAGGCGATGGCAATGTCTTGAATACCAGTATGTTTACTGATGGTTTAGGGCGTGTGATTCAAGTGAAAAAACAATTGGAAAATGATGAAGAATATATCGGTTGTGGTGGAAGCACACCCGGACTTCGCTTGGCGGTTTCTGGTAAAATAAAGTACGACGAATTTGGCCGTGTAGTCGAAAACTATTTGTCTGAGGAAGAATTGATTTGTGATCCATTGCGACCACAACAAACGGTAGAGTCGATGTTGACGACTCTTTATCGAACAACAGATGTAGAAGAACGCAAAATCATGACGACCTATGACGATCAAGATCGCGTTTTAGAACAAAAAATCTATGGTACTAATGCAGTGACTACAACTAGCTATGGCTATGCAGGTACACTGTTGACCCAAAAAGTTATTTTACCAGAGCGAAATACGACCATTAGCTATTTTGATAAATTGGGGCAAAAAACCAGAGAAGAACAGTTAGGTACTAATGGAGAAAATTTAGCTACGCGATTTAGTTATGACAATTTAGGACAAGTCAAACAAGTGACCAATGCCATGGATCACTTTACGAATTACGATTATGATTTGTTGGGACGCATAACGCAAAAAGAGGCTTCAGCCTCAGGGATTACTGCGTTTACCTATGATGATTTAGGGCAAATTAAGACCAAAGTAGATGCGACGAATCGAACAATTAGTTATACGTATGACTTTAATCGTTTAACAAAAATAGTAGGCGATCAGATTAATGCCGATTTTACTTATGAACCACAAGGGCGCTTAAAATTAATGACTGATCGAAGTGGTACCCATCAATTTAAGTATGGAAAATTGGGTGAAGTCGTAGAAGAAACCAAATTCATTCCTGATGAACACGGCAGTCCACATTATTTTAAAACCAAGTATAAATACGATTCTTGGGGTAGAATTTTGGAGATAGTGTATCCCGATAGAGAAAAGGTCAACTACCACTACAACAGTGTGGGACAATTGACGAGTATGGTCAATGATGAAGGAGTCGAATATCTAAGTCAAGTCAAGTACAATTACTTTGATCAACCCTACTATATTCAATATGGAAACAAGGTAGAAATGAAGCAGGAATTTGACCTAACGGAGCGTTTGCGTGCTGCTCAATTGGCTGCACCACAGGCAAATAATCCGAGCAGTTTCAGTGTGTTTTTACGCAATGTCTATCAATATGACCGAAATAATAATGTGAGAGGGATTTACAATAATTTCAGCCAGCATCAGCGATTAAATATAGGAGGAACGTATAGTAAAATATTCAAATACGATGCATTTAACCGACTGAAAAGTGCAGAAGGAACGTGGGATGGCTTGTTAGAAGAACACAATTATAAGTTGGATATGGACTACAACCAAGACCATGCTATCAGTAATAAAATACAGCAACATGTTGTAATAGACAAAAATACAAGAGACAAAACCTATACTGAAAATTCCGTGAAGAGGAATTATTTGTATGAGGATGCTAGGCAACCTCAACTCACTCTTATTAAAGCTGTAAGTGATAATGGTAATGGATTTGAACAACGTTTTAGCTATACAGCAACTGGAAATATAAAAGCGATAGAAACATCGGGTAATACTTCGAATGTTGTAGCATATCGAAATCGAGCTTTTACATGGGATGCCAATAATAATATTACGGAAATTACGGATGATGGGAATCTTTCGAGTATTTACTTATATGATGGAAAAGGCGAGCGCGTAGGTAAGCGAATTGGTGTATCCTCCAATTTGAATATCAATGGACGAATGAATTTACATGGATCCTACCATGCGGGAGAAGTGCTCTATCCCAATGGTTATTTAGTGTATACTAAGGGGACCTACACCAAGCACTATTATGCCAATTCAAAACGCATTGCTTCGCGTATAGGAAAAGTGGAAGATGTAGAAGATTTTAAACGAGAAGATTACAATAAGGTTGAGGTATCTCCCCGTACGCCAAGGGGTGGTCGAATGAATAGTACAGCTGTACAGGCAACCAGAGGAATTGGGGATAATTGGATTTTTGATCCAACCCAAACATCAGAGGAAATTTGTAAAAATCAAATTGAATTTTTATTGAATTCA
The DNA here is from genome assembly GCF_050522745.1 of Myroides sp. C15-4. Taxonomy (NCBI): domain Bacteria; kingdom Pseudomonadati; phylum Bacteroidota; class Flavobacteriia; order Flavobacteriales; family Flavobacteriaceae; genus Myroides; species Myroides sp. C15-4. The sequence continues at coordinate 48,649 of NZ_JBMVQX010000013.1, forward strand.
CTCTATAATACGCCTGAAAGACGCAATTGTAGACAGCAAATTTTGGATATTATTGAGAATAGTAAAAAATATGGAAATCGCTGTATTGAAACTAATGCTGCTGGTATCTGTATAAAAATCCAACTTTATGTGATAGGTACAGATTATTGTTTGGCTTTAGAGAAAATCAACAGAGAGAGTTGCGTAGAACTAACACCAGATGGCTTAGTGATTGATCCAGATACGGGTTATGTGTATGATCCCTTGACCGGAGTACCTTTGGATCCCATTACTCGCGAGCCAATTGATTTAGGGACGATTGTAGATTTCAATCTCCTAGAGTTGGATTGTTACAATCAATTTCTTAATTTTATAGAATACTATCAAGATCGGGAAGATAAACCAGCGATCTACGATTTATTGTTCAAGTACTATTGGTGTTTGATTTGTAAAGATGCCGAATGTAAAGAATGTTATGATTTGCCTGGTATTGTTTTTGTGAGAGAAGATGGAGGAGAAGATGTAAGTTGGATCCGTACAGAAGAGGGGTTTTACATTCAATTTTGTGAATTGGTTATTCCACCCTTACCACGAGAAGAACCAGAAGAAGAGGAAGAACCGGAATTTCCACCTATTGTACTACCACCAGCGGTTGGAGATACGTGGAGAGACAATCCACCAACAAACAATCCTACGATTATAGCTAATCCAACTACACAAGTAGGTCCGGTGTGGTGGTATCACGCGGATCATTTAGGTAGTACAACGTATATAACGGATATACTCGGTAAACCCGTACAATACATTGAGTACCTACCGTTTGGGGAAGTGATGGTGGAACAAAGTACGAATAACATTTTGGAGAATGTGTATAAGTTCAACGCTAAAGAATTGGATCCGCAGACAGGGTATTATTACTATGGTGCCCGATACTATGACCCTGGTGCGAGTATATTTCTGAGTGTGGACCCGTTGGCGGAGAAAATGCCAAGTTGGAATCCTTATGCATATACGCTGAATAATCCAATCAATCTAATAGATCCTGATGGACGTGAACCAATAAAACCTTATGTTGGTACATCTGCTATGTTTAGAGCTTTATTGAATAATAGTCCTCGAGGAGTTGGGAATTATACAGGAGCACAAGCAGGGAATTATTTAAGAAGTTTAGGTAATACTGAATTTAGTTGGAAACAGATGAGACCATTACCAACGCAGACAGGGTATTTTAACAAAAAAGCAGGACGTTATATTTATACCGAAAAAGGAGGTTGGATGGATATGGCTCATTTTATGTTCTATGCAGGAAAGGCTTATGGCTATAAGCAACAAAAACAGCAAGCACAAGAGCTAATGAATAGTGAGTCGTTTAAGTATATGAGGCACGGACAAGAAACTATAATAAGACAAGCTACAATGGATCCTGTTGGAGAAGCCGTTCAAGATGGTTATCATCAAGAAATGAGTGATAAATTTGCAGCTAAACACTCCGCATATAGTTATGAAGACTTACCAAGTGATAAATACGGTGCAGACTTTGGAGCAAATTATTTTGATCCCAACAGTAAGCTAACCTTTGGAGAACAATTGGAAAATTATTTAAATGGATTAGGAGCAACAGACCCTAAAAATGCACCTAATTATAATAATTTGCCAACAATGGAGCCCACAGATAAGCCAACAAGAACAAATAACACAACAACACCTGTTTATATTAAAGACAACCCATAATGAAAGTAATTTATAAAAAAGTATTTTTGTTTTTTGCTCTAAAATTGGTAATTGTAACCTTGGTAATTTTTTGGTTTAGAAATAAAGAAAATGACAGTTACAAAAATCAAGGAGAAGAGCTTGTAAACAAGATAGAAATTTTTAGAAGTGAACATAACAGAGTGCCAAACACAGTAGAAGAATTAGGATTGGTAGAACCAATGAATGAGGGACCTTATTATGAGAAGAAAGATAGTTTAAGCTATATAGTCTATTTCAATATTGGTTTTGATAATACTAAAACATATTCTTCAGAAACTAAAAAATGGAAAGATGAACCTTAATAAAAACAAAGCCACTCATTGAGTGACTTTGTTTATTTTAAAAACGCTTGTAATTTACTTTTAGCAAGGTAGGCATCAAGTAAAGAAAACACACATTCTTTGTCTTTTTCTGTGAGCTGGTCAATCTCTTGAAATCTCTTCAACATAGTAGGGTCTTTTAAAAACTGGGCTTCTTTAGCCTCGCCAATCAAATAACCAACGGTAGTTCCGTGTGGACCCGTTGGCGGAAGAATTTCCAGGATGGAATCCGTATCATTATGTACACAATAATCCGATTAATTTGGTGGATCCGACGGGGATGAGTGCAGAAGATACAACTGGAGGAGATGGAGGAAGATTAACAGCATGGAAGGTCTTTCCAGATAATAACAACAAAGGAAGTTATAATGCTTATGAAGTAGCGAGTACTGATTGGGAAGGAGACCCAACTGATGTTTTTTCAGTTCACAATAATGATGGATCTATTGATACCTATAATAGTATAAAAGATCTTAATAAAGCCGGAATAACAAATGTAAATTATCAGCGTAAAAATGACAAAAGTGTCATGGGTAATTTACAAATGGCTTATGATGGTTGGGTAAATGCAACAGGAGAGACTGCAAGAGCTAAGGAAACTATGTTGAATTATATAGGTGGAATTGCATCAACAGTTATACCTATTGAAGGATTACTATTAGGTAATACTTCTAAAGCTTTATCTTGGGGTAAAAATTCTGCTGGACATTTGGTAAAACATAGAGATGTTTTAGGGTTTGGTAATGTTTCTGCTCAACAAGCTCAAAAAATAGTACCAGAATTAAAAGCTGTTGCAAATCAATTATTAAAAAACTCTAATCCGGCATTAACCCGTGTTGGTCAGTGGCATGGTCATCAAAATGCAATTATGTATATTAGTAATGGAAAAATGATTGTTACTGAAGCTAATGGAACTTTTATTACTGTAATAAATAAAACTGCAAATCAGTGGTATAATGCCGCAAAAACTTTGAGATAATGATAAATGAATTAAAAAAAATTAAAGATAAAACAGTTAAACAATTCTATTTAGTTGTTTGGCCACCATTCGGAGAAAGTGATATCTCTCAAATTGATTTATCGGCAGGTTACGTTTTTGAAGATTCAGTAGATCAGCTAGTTGTAATAACGACGGATAAAAATGACTTGACAACACCAATAATTGAATATTTACCCATTCCTAGTATAAAAAGAAATTGGATAGAATTTGAACAAAGAATGAAACGATGGATGAGCTGTGAAGAAGGAATGGAGATGGATGTTGAATATTATGAGGTATCGGATAGTAATTTATTCAACAATATTGTAAAGCAAAAGATTTTAGATGTTGAATTAATCACGCTGAACACTAATTTGCTGTTAGGAGTGAAATTAATTTTTAATAATGATTTTGTCTTGTCAACTCCAATAAGTGATGGGAACACCATTGAGACAAAATTATTCAATAGCTATAATAATTTAGAAAATTTCTTATTGTTAGGAAGTATAGATTTTATTAGCTTAAATAAGGTGTAAATAGTTTTTTTTGCCAATTGGCTAATATAAAAACCCCGATCGCGCGGAGTTGCAGTCCGTGCGTTAAGTAAAAATACCCCCAACTTGTTTATGGTTGGGGGTATTTTTTTATAAATTCAACGCATTAGACAGCGTTTGTTTGAGTTTAAGGTTATAAATAGCCATATCAATAATACTAAAAATAGATTCTTTCTGTTTATCGTCTAGCTGTTCGATAAGCTGTACCTTTTCAATAATTGATTTATCAATAGAGTTTATATCTTTCAAACTATTTTCTTCTGTAAAAATATCTGCTAAACTAATTCCGAGTGCATTAGCTATTTTTTCAATAGACGAGCATTGTGGGTCAACCTTACCATTCTCAATTTTAGAGTATTGGCTTGGGTTCATACCTAAAGACAAAGCTACCTCTTTTTGAGATAATCCTTTAGTATGGCAATGGTCTTGCATTATTACGGCTTAAAGCCCGACAAGCAGAGTCGGTTGCACTGTCCGTTCCACGAGGATAAAACCCCGAGTCTGCAGGTGTATTACAAAACCCAAACGGCTTATTGCTTTAGCAGCAACTGCAAAACTCATGGCAAGAGTATGGATGTGATTGATTTTGTGATGCATCAAGAAAACGCTACTAAAGCAGAGGCCATCAACAAATGCAAAGCGATACTAGGTGTTGCAACAGGAGAACAAAGTAGGGTATTGCCTGCCTCTAACTTTTTAGGGAATATGTATCAGTATTTTGCTCATGTTTAAAATAACAACAAACCCGCTAGTCTTAGATTAGTGGGTTTTATATTTACATAATACTTTTCAGTTTCGTTTGTTTAAGAAAGGAATCGAGCAGTTCCATGACCACATTTTTTTTATCGTCTGGGAGTTTTTGGATATCCGTAATTTTGTTTAGTAGGTCTTTTTCTATTAAATAAAACCTTATCTTTATAAGAACGGTTGGTTTTTTTAAGATAAAGGTTGAGTTCGCGAGAAGAACCAGAAGAAGAGGAAGAACCGGAATTTCCGCCTATTGTACTACCAGCAGCGGTTGGAGATACATGGAGAGACAATCTACCAACAAACAATCCTACGATTATAGCTAATCCAACTACACAAGTAGGTCCAGTGTGGTGGTATCACGCGGATCATTTAGGTAGTACAACGTATAGTACAGATATTCTCGGTAAACCCGTGCAATACATTGAGTACCTACCGTTTGGGGAAGTGATGGTGGAACAAAGTACGAATAACATTTTGGAGAATGTGTATAAGTTCAAGCTTTTCGGAGCCTAAAGTGATGAACTTTAGGCGAACGAACCGCACGTAGTGCTGTTGGATCCGCAAATCGAAGCGAAGCTGAGATTCATCAAACACCAAAACAAAATATAAGCTAGGTGAGGTAAACAGGGTATTATTACTATGGTGCACGATACTATGACCCTGGTGCGAGTATATTTCTGAGTGTGGATCCATTGGCGGAAGAATTTCCAGGATGGAATCCATACCATTATGTACACAATAACCCGATTAATTTGGTGGATCCGACAGGGATGAGTGCACAAAATCCAGGTGGAGGGAAAGTCATAGCCGTATTTTATCATGGTGGACCAACAGGAGGAGGAAAACAAACTACGGTTTCTAATGCGGGATATACAGGTCAAATATATAGCAATACTCAATCTGCAGCATCAAATTCGGGAAGAGGTTTTTCAGGAACCATTATCGCTCCAGGCTTGACTTCTGCTTCAGGCGTTAAAACTGGGTATGATTTTATTAATCAAAATTATCAGGAAGGTGATCAAGTTATTATATATGGGTATAGTTATGGAGTTGATGTAGCTGTTGATTTAACTCATAACCTTAACGAATCAGGAATAGGGGTTAATTTACTTGTTACTGTTGATGGATCAGATGGACCATTTCAAAATATGACAGTAAATACCACCATTCCTGAAAATGTTGAAACAAATTTAAACATATATCAAACTAATAATTCAGGGGCTTCTAGTTCTTCTAGATCGACAGGTTCGTCTTCAGGAGCAACCAGTAGTAGTAGCGGAAGTAATAGTAGTGGAAGCAGTAATAGAAGTAATAGTGGGAGTAGTAATTCGCCAGGTTCGAAAGGGGGTCCCAACAAGGCGGTAAATTCTAATTCTACTAATATTTTAAATAAAAAAATAATAGGATCAGGTGTTAATCATGGTAATATCCAGCAAAAATCTGAAAATATAATACAACCTTTAATAAATAGTACAATAGACCAAAGATAAAGTTATGAGAAATTATATTTTACCATTAGTAATCCTTTTTTTTTCTTGTAATAAAGATGTGCAGGACATTACTGTAGAAGGAATAGTGCGTTATGCTGAAAATAAAGAACCAATTAGTGGAATAGAAGTTGGAATAGTTTGTTGGAAGTATAAAAATAGTCCTGATGAAAGTTATTCAGAAAATGAAATTAAAATTGTTAGGACGGATAGTGAAGGTAAATATAAAGTTCATTTTGCTGAAGGAGCTTTTGTAGAAGTACAAGTTGCCTTGAGAGGATATAGTAAAGGACATGAATCTAGGGAGATATATAATAAAAAGAATACGATTGATATTTTACTGAAAAAGAAGTGATAATAGTTTTATTTAAAAAAATCACTCTTTTGAAGTGATATTTTTGCCTATATCAAAAAAGAATAAAAATAATAAACCCGCTAGTCTTAGATTAGCGGGTTTATTATTTACATAATACTTTTCAATTTAGTTTGTTTAAGGAAGGAATCGAGCAGTTCCATGACCACATGTTTTTTATCATCTGGGAGTTTTTGGATATCCGTAATTTTGTTAAGTAGGTCTTTTTCAATCAAAAAAAAACTTATTTTTATAAGAACAGTTGGTTTTTTTAAGATAAAGGTTGAGTTCGCGAGAAGAACCAGAAGAAGAGGAAGAACCGGAATTTCCGCCTATTGTACTACCACCAGCGGTTGGAGATACGTGGAGAGACAATCCACCAACAAACAATCCTACGATTATAGCTAATCCAACCATACAAATAGGCCCGGTGTGGTGGTATCACGCGGATCATTTAGGTAGTACAACGTATATTACAGATATTCTCGGTAAACCCGTGCAATACATTGAGTACCTACCGTTTGGGGAAGTGATGGTGGAACAGAGTACGAACAACATTCTGGAGAATGTGTATAAGTTCAACGCCAAAGAGCTAGATCCACAGACAGGGTATTATTACTATGGTGCACGATACTATGACCCTGGTGCGAGTATATTTCTGAGTGTGGACCCGCATGCTGAAAAGTACCCTGAAATAAATCCTTATGTATATGTGGCTAATAATCCTATAATGCTTATTGATCCTGATGGGAGAAAAATAGTCATATCTAATTTAAAAGGTAAAGACGGTAGTCAAACAATGAATGTTTCAATAACAGGAAAAATAATAGATTTAACAACATCAGGTAGTATACATCTTCCTTCATATTCGAATAAGGTTAAATCAAATTTAGAAAAGGCTCTAAGTGGTAGTTTTACAACAAATGATGGAGTAAAAATCAATGTTAATGTACAGGTGAATTTAACTATAGCTAATAAAATATCTGATATAGATGATAATGACCATGTTATAGGAATTGTCGATTCTTTTACTCCGACAAATAAAGAAGGAGTAATATCAAATAAAGCAGGTATAGCTGAAATGGATGGAAATGTGACGTTGTTACAAAGTAGTTATTTAAATGGTTTTAATACAGTAGAGGAACACGAGTTTGGGCACTTAATGGGGTTAGATCATAAGGGAGCAACTTTTATGTCAGAGAATATTTCTCAGAATAAAACAAAAACAGAAGACCAACAATCCCAAATGTTTAGTAGGTATCGTTATTTAGAAAATGGTGTTTTTAGAAATGCAGATAGAGATGCAATGGATTCCGATGATAGTAAAAGTGGATTAAAAAATTTATTAAGAGTGTCGAAAGCTAAATATGATAATAAAAAATTATAGAATTATAGGATTTGTAATAGTATTTGTTTTGAGTTCATGCAAAGCTTATATTCAAACTTACCAAATCGAATATGTAGATATTAAAGACTATCGATTATTTAATGAATGTTTAATAGATGTAGGAAGTATAGTCACTTTGGAAAAAGATAGTTTGTTTATAAGAAATGGTGAGGAAGATTGTAAATATAGTTTCTTCCATGAACAAAATAAACTTAGTGTTATTAATAATGATATGGTGATTTATTTTTATTTAAGTGAAGTTGATAATGAAAATTTAGCTTTTATAACAAATTGGTTACCAAAATATTATATGATTAATTGGAAGGAAGAATATATGAAGTATAAAGAAGATGGTGTTAAAATAAAGCTTACTAAATTGAAGTAAAACAAGCATCCCAAATTAACTTGTTTTGATTTAAAAAGAGTATAAAAAACAAACCCGCTAATCGAACAACGATTAGCGGGTTTGTTTTTTATAAAATAGCTTGTAATTTTCTTTGTTTGATAAAAGCGTCTAGCAGTGCAAATACGTGTTTTTTATCCTCTTCGTTTAATTTTTGTATATCGAGTACTTTGTTAACGATATTTTTGTCTAGGAGAATAGCTGTAACTCCTACTAGGTAATCTAAGGAGATTTGTAAAGCTTGGGCTAGCTCTATAACAACCTAGATTTTTTCGTAGTAGTAAAAAAGGTAAGCTTGTTCTTTACAACCCTAGTAATTGTCTTTTCTTCGTTTCAAATTCTTCATCGGTAAGAATACCTTGATCGCGTAGCGTAGCAAATTTCATTAATTCATCGGCAGCACTAGTCGCAGTAGTGGTTTCCTTTTGTTCCTCAATAGGCATTATTTTCTTTAACTCTTGATAAAGCTTAGGAATAGAATTACTTGGTTTAAGCTCAAGGTAACAACTCTCATTCTCATAATTCACTACTAAAGTTAATTCATTTTCTTTTCTGCGTTTCCCGCCTATAGCCGCACCAGCAATAAATCCTATCCCCCCCGTTAAAACACCACCTATAATGGCTCCTGTTGCAGCTTTTCCCGCAGATCGGTAGGTCTCTTGATTAAGTCCTATTTCGGTTATATCCTCTTTGGGAATGAAGATTTTTTTACTTTTGAAACCAATCAGTAGTTTAAGATGAATCCCCTCAGGGGCTACTTGAAAGGTGATAGGGGCTTTGTTTTTACAAAATGAAAAACCAGATAAATAAGTTTCTGAAAAAATTGGATATTTTGGCAAAGAAAAAAATCCCATATTTAGATATAATTAAGTTAATGGATATAATTTTAATTTGTGTTATCTTATAAAAATAACATTGATCTAGATTATAACCTAATTTTTTTATACATTTTCCTAAATTAGTTGTTTTTATGTTAATACGAATTTTCACTTTTATAAAAAAATAAGGGGTTAGGCAGCGGAGACCTAAGGAGAAAATAGGTAATTGAACTAAAGAGAGGTGGAATTATTGTAAAGGAGATCTACTATTTGATAGTAGAGATTGGAGTGTATCTTCTCTTCTTAAGAGAATCTTTTTTTCAACTAGATGTAATGAACCAAAAGCCGAAAGCCGAAAAACAGTTTTTTGCTTTGGCTGTTTCTTATCGACACTGTACGGTTTCCCGTCTTTTTTCCTTATTTTTGTTTACAAGAGAATAGGTCAGTTCACACACCATAAAGAAGAAAAACGATGTTTGATTTTCGGTTGAAGGTTTTTTATACCGTTGCAAAAAGGGAAAGCTTTACCAAAGCAGCCAAGGAGCTGTTGATTTCACAACCTGCCGTTTCCAAACACATTCGCGAAATAGAATCCCACTATCAGACCAAACTATTTGTACGAGATGGAATTACAATTCGCCTAACCGAATCGGGACAATTGCTCTACAACTACGCCGAGGATATCTTTTCCACCTATCGCAATTTGGAATTTGATATGCATGCCCTAAATGCAAAAATGGATGGAAACCTGCGAATAGGAGCGAGTACCACGGTTTCTCAATACGTTTTACCCCCATTATTAGCCGAATTCAGGACCAAAGTACACGATATCCATTTGGATATCCTCTCCGAGAATTCAGCAGTTATCGAACAATTACTGTTGAGTAAAACCATTGATGTCGGAATTGTGGAAGGATGTTCGAAAAACCCACAAATCAAGTATATTGACTTTATTGATGATGAAATTGTCTTGGTGTGTCGAGCAGAAAATCCCAAGTTTAAAACAGGACTGATCGAACCCGAAGAACTCAAAGACTATTCCTTCTTATTGCGAGAAACTGGGTCGGGAACCCTAGACGTCATTGAAAGTAATTTGAATCAACTGGGAATTTCCCTGAATCAATTGCGCAATGAAATGAACTTCTCCAGTACTGAAAGTATTAAAATGTACCTCAAGCATTCCGATAGCTTTGCCTTTATTTCCATACATGCTATCTTAAAGGAGTTGAAGTACAATGAGTTAGTGGTTGTTGATATCAATGGGCTAGATATCAGACGAAAATTCAGCATTGTACAGCGACAAGGACAGGAAAGTGCACTGGTAGAATTGTTTATTCGCTTTATTAAATCGTATAACCTAAAGTTATAGCCAATAACTATTATGTATTTTTCTCGCTTGGGTAGATGATTGACCTTTGTAGAGATGAAAATACATATTTTATGACAGCACCTAACAGCAATACTGCACTCGGTAGTAAACTAATACTCATTGGCTTAGCTGTACTAAGCTTATTCCCTTTTATCTCTTCTGCAACGGCTTTGGTATTGGGTATTATTTACGCACAAATTTTTGAAAACCCCTATAGCAAGCAAACCAAGAAAGCCACAGGACTCCTATTGAAGGTTGCTGTTGTTGGACTGGGGTTTGGAATGAATGTATACAGCGCTTTAGCAGCGGGAAAAGACGGTTTTGTCTTGACTATTTTTTCCATCTTCCTAACGTTAATTTTAGGATTTGGAATCGGAAAACTGCTAAAAATTGACAAGAAAATATCCTATCTAGTTTCTTCGGGAACAGCGATTTGTGGCGGTAGTGCTATTGCAGCCGTATCCCCAGTCATTGATGCGGATGAAAAGCAAATATCCGTTGCTTTGGGGATTGTATTTATCTTGAATTCCGTGGCTTTACTTATATTTCCACCCATCGGTCATGCGTTGGGGTTGAGCCAGGTCGACTTCGGACTGTGGTCTGCTATTGCCATTCACGATACGAGTTCGGTTGTGGGAGCCGCTGCAAAATATGGAGATGAAGCCCTAGAAGTCGCTACAACGGTAAAATTAGCCCGTGCGCTTTGGGTCATTCCCGTTGCTTTTTTATCGACTATGCTATTCAAAAATAAAGGATCAAAAGTGAAAATCCCTTACTTTATTGGGTTGTTCATTTTGGCAATGCTCGCTAATTCCTATATTCCTTTTATTCAGCCTTTGGGACCTTATATTGTAGAATTATCCAAAGCAGCCTTAACGCTAACACTATTTTTAATTGGTACTTCTTTATCGTTTAGAACGGTAAAAAATGTAGGTGCCAAACCTTTTATTGAAGGGGTATTGCTGTGGATTTTTATTTCGGTGAGCTCACTGGCGTATATTTTGTATTTGTAAGTGGTAAGTGGTGAGTGGTAAGTGGTGAGTGGTAAGTGGTGAGTGGTAAGTGGTGAGTGGTAAGTGGTGAGTGGTAAGTGGTGAGTGGTGAGTTAACTGTAAACGGTTAACCGTTAACCATAAAAAAACGGCGATATAAAATCGCCGTTTTTTAAATTATACTTGGATAACGCCAAGGTTAAAAGGTTTCTCGATAGGCGCGTGGTTCGCGGCTTCGATTCCCATAGAAATCCATTTTCTCGTATCCAAAGGATCGATAATAGCATCAGTCCAAATTCGCGCTGCCGCGTAGTATGGAGAGACTTGTTTATCGTATTTCGCTTTAATTTTGTCGTATAGTTTTTGTTCTTCTTCTGCGGATAACGCTTCGCCTTTTGCTTTTAGAGAAGAAGCTTCGATTTGCAACAATACTTTGGCTGCTTGTGCACCGCCCATAACAGCAAGTTCTGCACTTGGCCAAGCAAAGATCAAACGAGGATCATAGGCTTTTCCACACATGGCGTAGTTTCCTGCTCCATAGGAGTTTCCAACAACAACAGTAAACTTAGGAACGACAGAGTTCGAAACTGCATTAACCATCTTAGCGCCATCTTTGATGATTCCGCCATGTTCTGATTTCGATCCAACCATAAATCCAGTTACATCTTGTAAAAAGACCAATGGAATTTTCTTTTGGTTGCAATTCGCAATAAAACGAGTAGCCTTATCTGCAGAGTCAGAGTAAATTACCCCTCCAAATTGCATTTCTCCTTTTTTCGTTTTGACCACTTTACGCTGATTGGCAACAATACCCACAGCCCAACCATCAATACGCGCATAACCCGTAATTAACGATTGACCATAACCTGCTTTGTATTCTTCAAATTCAGAATCATCAACCAAACGCTTGATGATTTCCATCATATCGTACTGTTCTGCACGTGATTTGGGTAAAATACCGTAAATGTCAGCCGGATCTGCCGCGGGCTTCTTAGCCGCAATTCTATTGTATCCCGCTTTGTCGAAATCACCAATCTTATCGACAATATTTTTGATGGTATCTAAAGCGTCTTTATCGTCTTTTGCCTTGTAGTCTGTTACACCTGAAATCTCACAATGTGTTGTTGCACCACCAAGGGTTTCATTGTCAATGCTTTCGCCAATCGCTGCTTTTACTAAGTAGCTTCCCGCTAAGAAAATACTCCCCGTTTTATCCACGATTAAAGCCTCATCACTCATGATAGGTAGGTAAGCCCCACCAGCAACACAACTACCCATTACAGCAGCAATTTGGGTGATCCCCATACTACTCATAATGGCGTTGTTTCTAAAAATTCTTCCAAAGTGCTCTTTGTCAGGGAAAATCTCATCTTGTAGTGGTAAATATACCCCAGCACTATCTACTAAATAAATAATAGGAAGCTTATTTTCGATGGCAATCTCTTGGGCACGTAGGTTTTTCTTTCCAGTAATAGGAAACCAAGCTCCAGCTTTTACTGTTGCATCATTGGCTACTACAATACACTGTTTACCTTTAATATAACCTATTTTGACCACTACACCAGCTGATGGACATCCACCGTGCTCTTCGTACATCTCATCACCTGCAAAAGCACCAATTTCAATACTATTAGTCTTAGGATCTAATAGGTAATCAATGCGTTCTCTGGCTGTCATTTTTCCTTGTTGGTGCAATTTTTCAATTCGCTTTTCACCTCCACCAAGTTTAACTTTTGCTAGTTTTCGTTTTAAATCAGAAAGTAATAACTTGTTGTGATCTTCGTTTTTATTGAAGTTAATATCCATAGTTATCTAGGTTGTGTATAATATTATTAGTTTTCGCTAAAGTACAAAATAAAAATTTATAGGACTTACTCTGTCCGTAATATTCAAGAAAGCGTAAATTTAAAAGCCATTCAAGTGGAAAGTAATTTGACAGCGGTAAACCAACCAAAGAAATTGCGATATTTTTGTTAAATTAGTTGATTGCTATAAAAAAGGAAGAAATGAGAGTAAGAGATTTGTTTGTAATAGTACTAAAGTTAGTTGCGTTAAGCCTAGTGATCCATACCTTCTTATTGAATCTTCCTTTGTTAGTCATACGTATTTGGATGGATCAAGATGTATTAGGAACAAATGGAATCGAGTTGCTCTATACTGTTCTTTTAGTTGGACTATTGGCTTTGCTCTTTGTATTTGCAGAAAAGATCGTCGATTTTTTAAAGGTCGAACAAGGCTTTACTAATCCAACAATCCCTACAGCGGCTCTGACTGTGGATGGATTGACACAATTGGGACTGTTTTTTGTAGGATTGGGACTCCTGATCGATAATCTGCCTTCTTTTTTGAGTAATGCTTTGTTTTGGTTTAAAGCCAAAGCGATAGATAATCCGTACGAATATGTACAAACAGGCAATTATTGGTTTGCTAGTCTATTTAATTTGCTTGTAGGTTATATCTTGATTCGCAATAAAGAAAAAGTTAGCCAATGGGTTAGTCCAAAAGAAGAGGAAGGATAGGGTAATGGTTTGGTATATAGTTTTTTACGATTTGTTTTACTCGTAAATTGGCATTAGTTTTGCCTTGGATTGCACACGCTAATATTATCTTAATGTTAAGTAAATTGCTGAGTATTAACGCAGTGTTAAGTACATAAGTTATTGATTACTAGTGTTTAAGTTGTGGTTTTGGATGTGAATTCAGAAGAATCTTAGTTTTGAGATAAAAATTAACGTTAAGGAAACATTCGCTTGATTTTATTGCGTAATTTTGTCGCTGTTTATAACATATATTTTATATAATGTCATTGAATAACATTTTTCAATTTTTAGTTCCAAAGGACAAAACATTTTATCCTTTATTTGAACAAGCAGCTGAAAAGCTTAAAAAACTATCAGAAACGCTGAATGAAGCTGTGCATACCCCAGCAAAAGAAAGAGAGAAATTACTTAAAGATGTTGAGGTAATTAAGGTTGAGATCGAAACAATTGCACAAAAAACAAGAATCGAATTAGGGAAAAACTTTATCACGCCTTTTGATAGAGAAGATATTCACAATTTGATCACAGCGGTTGACGATGTAGCTGACCATTTATCAGATGCTGCTTCTCGTATGAGATTGTACCAAATTGATAAAATTACAAAACCATTGCGCAAATTGACGGAAGCTAATTTAGAAGCTTGTAGTGAAGTGCACAAGGGACTATTACACTTGAAAGATTTAAAAAAGCTAGAAGAGTTAGCGACTGTATGTAAAAATATTTCTCGCTTAGAAAGAAAAGCGGATAAAGTTTTTGATAAAGCCGTTGCCGATATTTTCGAAAATGAAAATAACGCCATCGAAATTATAAAATACAAAGAGGTAATGGTGGCGTTAGAAACGGCTACAGATAGTTGTAGAGATGTAGCTAATGTACTGGAAACCGTTATCGTTAAATACTCTTAATGATCTAGCGCAAGTATATGGAATTTTTTACAGAAATATTGAGTAATCAAAGTGGGATTATGCTAATCGTTATTATCGTATTAGCGCTCGGATTTGATTATATCAATGGTTTTCACGATGCTGCAAACTCGATCGCTACCATTGTAACGACACGTGTTTTAACTCCGTTTCAAGCAGTACTTTGGGCGGCAGCTTTTAATTTTGTCGCTTATTTTATCTCCCTGTATATTATTGGTGAGTTTAAAATTGGTAATACCATCGCTAAATCAGTGAATGAAAACTTTATTACTTTAGAAGTGATTTTTGCTGGTTTAATAGCTGCAATTATTTGGAACTTAGTTACTTGGAAATTGGGTATTCCTTCTTCTTCTTCTCATACCTTAATTGGTGGTTTTATTGGAGCAGCTGTTGCACATGCTGGTGGTTTCTCTATTGAAGGAGTAGATGTAGTAGTGTACGCAAAAGTAATTCCAATCTTCTTATTTATTTTTGGAGCACCTTTACTCGGTTTAATTTTAGCTTATTTTATCACTGTAGCTATTATGTGGATTTGTAGAAATCAAAACCATTATAAATGTGAAAAGTGGTTTAAACGCTTGCAATTAGTTTCTTCTGCTTTATTTTCATTGGGACATGGTGGAAATGACGCTCAAAAAGTAATGGGTATTATTGGAGCAGCAGTAATTTTCTATCATGTGAATGTAGATATGGATCCTGCATATTTAGGTGATGTAGATACGTTTAAAGTGTTCGTAGAACACTGGTGGTGGGTACCTCTAGCCTCATTTTTATTCATTGGGTTAGGAACCTTATCAGGAGGATGGAAAATTGTTAAAACGATGGGAAGTAAAATTACGAAAGTAACGCCTTTAGAAGGAGTAGCAGCTGAAACAGCTGGAGCCGTAGCCTTATACGTAACAGAGCACTTGGGGATTCCCGTTTCGACAACACATACGATTACCGGTTCAATTATCGGAGTGGGGGTGACAAAACGCGTATCTGCCGTTCGTTGGGGAGTTACTATTAACCTATTGTGGGCATGGATTTTAACTATTCCAGTATCAGCTATTATCGCTATGATTGTGTACTATATTGTTGCAGCAGTAATGTAAATTTAAAAAGTCATATTACAACGGTTAACCTTGTGGACTAGTATACGATAGCACGCAAACGAAACAATGTAATGTCAAAATAGATAAAAAAGGAATGATCATTGCGATCATTCCTTTTTTTGTATCAGTTCCCCTTGTTTAAGTTGTAACGCCTGTTCTACAATGACCTCTGGATAGCCATAAAGCTGTAATAAACGAATGGCATTGGTCGTATTAGGTATTCCTTTTTTAAGGGTATAATCGAAATGCAACTGATTTTCGACATCAAAGATCTCACTAAAATAGTAGGAGGCATAAGAAGAATTGGCTAACAATTGTACCAGTTCTAAATCATGGGTAGATACCAGTATCAAATTTGTTGGGTTGTTTAAGTAGCGCAAAATCGCAGTACTCGCTGCAATGCGCTCTGCTGTATTGGTGCCCTTCAAGATCTCATCCAAGATAAATACGTTAAAATTACTGGTGACTGACTGATCTAAAAAGGATTTAATCGTGGCTACTTCTTTTAAATAGTAACTCGTTTGTTCCAGTAAATCATCCGTAATGCGAATGGAGGTCTGTAAACGACAAAAGGGAGCCTGAAGTGATTGGGCAAAGGCAAAACCCAATGTTTGTCCAAGGAGCAGATTGAGTGCTATAGTGCGAATAAAGGTTGTTTTTCCAGACATATTGGATCCCGTTAAGAGCAGGCTCTCGTTATTAAGCTGTAGATCGTTGGGAACGCAGTTTTCAACGAGTGGATGGTATATTCCTTTAGCATCAATACGTTTCTCCTTGTGGAAAGTAGGGGTGCAAGTGACAGTATTTACCTTGCAAGAGGCATTGCTTAGTGCTAGTTCAATCGCGCCAATTGCCATAAAAGCTTCGTGTAAATCTTGTTTGTTTTGATCTAATTTGTAAGCAAATCGTTGAAATAAAATAGATTCAATATTAAAGGTGATTTTTAGTAATTCGATGGGAAACCATACCAAAGTACTAATTTCATTGCCGTGTATAGGGTTGTCAAAACCGTGAGTTAGGCGAGTTAATCCTTTAAGCGTGGTAAAATAGGCTTTTCCTTGAATAAAGGGGTGGAAAAGTGGCGTTTTGGCTAGATTGACAAAGGCATAACGTATCTTTCGAAGCTGGGAAATCCCATTTTGATATTCGTATAAGCGAAACTTATTTTTATAGTGTATGATGAGATTAATCGGTAGGGTTAGGATAAATAGTACGCTGACTAATGGATACAACCACATCACAAGCAAGAGAACGATGTGGAGAAGGGATAAAGCCCACGCTAGAGTGTATTGCTTGTGTTGAGTTGGAAGGGGATGGGTAAATAAATAGTGAAAATAGTAGGTTTCATTCGCATTTAGTGGTTGTAAAAACGCATAGGCTATTTGACGTAATTCTGACGTTGTAGCAAATCCATCTTCTAGTTGTCTTTGTACATGCGTTAGAGGATTTGCATTAGGAGTGTGTAATTTGTTGTACAAATACTGTTGTCCAATGGGCGTAATTGTTCGATCGAGGTACATAAAGACTTCGTCTAGATCTAAATCGAGGTTCTCCTGATCTCCGATTTGTTGATTTGATGAAGCGATCTGTAGCATGGCCTCGCGATAGCGCTTAATTTTAACAAGGTCAAAATCTCCTGTTTTTGGACGGCCCCAGTTTTGTAAGAGCTGTGCATTGCGTTTCGCTCGAACCTGCTTATCGCGATGGTAACTCCATAAATAGAAACAAACGAGAACAATCAAAAGCGCAAGTAGCCAATTCATACACTAGTTTTTGATGAGTAATACAATTACAAAAGACTAAATATAGAAAAAAATAGTGGACTACTGCTTGCTATATAGGGATAACACGCATAAAAAAAGCGCTTAACCTCAAAGTGGCTAAGCGCTTTCGTTTATTGTATTGTGTTTGAAAACTATATGTTAAATGCTTGTTTAATGTCAGCAACACGGTCTAATTTTTCCCATGTAAATAGCTCCACTTCAACTTGTTTTGTTTCTCCTCCAGGACGTGTGAAAGTTTTAGTTACCACTTGTGGTTTGCGTCCCATATGACCATAAGCCGCTGTTTCGCTGTAAATCGGATTGCGCAGTTTTAGACTTGTTTCAATAAAGTATGGACGTAAGTCGAACAATTCATTTACTTTTTTCGCAATCTCGCCATCTGTTAGGTTTACTTTAGACGTTCCGTAGGTATTGACGTAAATTCCCGTAGGTTTTGCAATTCCAATCGCATAAGAAACTTGAACCAATACTTCTTCAGCAACACCAGCAGCAACAAGATTTTTTGCAATATGACGCGTAGCATAAGCTGCACTTCGGTCTACTTTACTCGGGTCTTTTCCAGAGAATGCTCCCCCACCATGTGCTCCTTTTCCTCCATAGGTATCAACGATAATCTTTCTTCCTGTTAATCCTGTATCTCCATGAGGACCTCCAATGATGAATACACCCGTTGGATTGATTAAGAATTCAATTTCTTCTTTCGACTCAAATAAGTATTGATATTGTGGGTATTTCGCTAATACACGAGGAATAAGAATAGCAATGATGTCTTTCTTAATTTGTGCCTGCATGGCCGTTTCAGCCTTCGCTTTCGCTTCAGTTGTTGCATTTTCTGGCTGAATAAAGTCATCGTGTTGCGTAGACAGTACAATCGTTACAATTCGAACTGGTTTATTGTCATCGTTGTATTCTAATGTCACTTGACTCTTTGCGTCTGGACGCAAGTAAGTTACTTCCTTATTTTCTCTGCGGATCACTGCTAACTCTTGTAGTAATTTGTGGGATAAGTCTAGCGCTAACGGCATATAATCCTCCGTTTCTGTTGAAGCATAACCAAACATCATGCCTTGGTCTCCTGCTCCTTGATCTTCTTTACTTGCACGCTCAACCCCTTGGCTGATTTCAGCCGATTGCTCGTGGATAGCCGATAAAATACCGCACGAATTACCGTCAAACATATACTCACTCTTCGTATAACCAATCTTGTTGATCACATCACGTGCAATTTGTTGTACGTCTAAATACGTTTTTGATTTTACTTCTCCAGCAAGAATTACCTGCCCCGTAGTTACTAATGTCTCACATGCTACCTTCGATTCTAAATCAAAAGCCAAGAAATTGTCAATTAAAGCATCTGAAATTTGATCTGCAATTTTATCAGGATGTCCTTCACTTACAGATTCCGATGTGAAGTAATAAGCCATATTGTATGTTTTTTAAAATGTTTAAAAAAGAGGAAATGGCTAAAGTGAAGATACAATATATTCTGCTTTAGCATTTTTTACCGAGGTTGCAATCAGTTCAAATTTTTCCTCCTATGAAATTCTTTGCAAATGTATTAACTATTTTTTAATCTAAACAAATTTTATCCTTTTTTATATTCTCCTTAACGATTATGTGATTACTACTAATCCAGAGGAAATATACCTTTATACCAATCAGATATGAAACATACTTGCGTATTAATTACTTAAAAAGTGTTATGTTTTTTTTAAATTGATAAAAATATAGTGGTTTATTGCTTTATTTACATTTTAAAAGCCATTTTTGGTTACATTTGTTTCGAAATTATTATCGTATTAATCGCGTAAAAATGAGACTACATAATATAGACGATCAAAAGTCAATGACACCGCAAATGGCGTTGTCTTTTTTAAAAGAAGGAAACAAACGCTTTGTTGAAAACCTTAAATCACATGCGAATTTACTTGAACAAGTAAACGAAACAAAAGAAAGCCAATTTCCTTTTGCTATTATCCTCAGTTGTATTGACAGTAGAACATCGGCAGAATTGATCTTTGATCAAGGATTAGGCGATGTATTTAGCACGCGAATTGCAGGAAATGTATTGAACGAAGACATTATTGGTTCGATGGAATTTGCTTGTAAGTTAGCGGGATCTAAACTGATCATGGTGTTAGGGCATTCTCACTGTGGAGCCATTACAGGCGCGTGTAAAGAGGTGAAATTAGGCCATTTAAGCAATTTATTATCCAAAGTGGACCCTGCGGTTGAACACGTAAAAAAATACTATCCAGACTTGGATATCAGGTCAAAAGAAGGGGTGGATATGGTTGCTTTTTACAATGTCGAATACACCATTAACCACATCTTAACCAAAAGTTCCGTTCTTTGTGAGATGTATGAAAAAGGTGAAATTGGTATTGTAGGTGCTTTTTATAAAGTGGAAACAGGAGAAGTGGATTTCGTAAAAGAAATGTTTGTTGAATAAAAGCCAAAGTTTTGAAACACAACGAATTTTATAAAAAAATATTAGAAAATAACAAAGCTTGGGTAGAAGAAAAACTAGCCATTAATCCAGAGTATTTCAAGCGTTTATGTCACAGACAAACGCCACCCGTTTTGTGGATTGGATGTTCCGATAGCCGCGTACCCGCGAATGAGATTATTGGTGCTGAACCAGGGGATGTATTCGTACACCGAAATATCGCCAATATGGTGATTCACTCCGATATGAATATGTTAAGTGTCTTGGATTATGCTGTCAATATCCTCAAGGTAACCAATATCATCGTTTGTGGTCACTACGGATGTGGTGGGGTTGAAGCAGCCATGAAAAATGAATCCTACGGATTGATTGACAACTGGATTAGACACATTAAAACCGTTTACCGCTTACACAACGTTGAGTTAGATGGTATCGATGATACAACCGAACGCTTTAATCGCTTTGTGGAACTAAACGTACAAGAACAAGTCTATGATTTAGCCAAAACATCAATCGTACAAGGGGCTTGGGCACGAAATCAAGACCTGAGTATTCACGGATGGGTGTATGGACTAAATTCAGGGTATGTAACCGATTTAGAAGTAAACGTAACAAATAACCAAGATTTAGACGAAGTATATCAACTTCGCTTCAAAAAAATTTAATTCACATCCAAATTCTCATTAAAAGAAGAAGGGAGGAGTGAAGGAATAAATTTTAAAATAATAGGCAACAAAATAGTACCTCCGGGTAACATAAATATAGCAAGAGAAGGAATTGTTTTAATCACCTCTAAGGTTTGTTTCTTAATCAATTTCTTTTCTTGACTATCTAAATTGCGATGGGTGGAATCCATCAGTAATTGCATTAATTGTTTGTTCTTTTGCAGTTCTTTCAGAATGCGTCCTTTGTTTCTTCCCACTAAAAATTCCACGTAATTCGTCGAATTATTAATCATATTGTTGAACAAATTAGACGATTTTAAATATTCGTAATGGTAGTCGTTTTGCTGTACAAAAAGCATAAAACAGCTGCTACTATCCTCTATTTGCTCTGCTGAAAAAGACAAACGCTCAAAAGGAGCAACGGAAAAATCAGGTAAATGAAGCGTTTTCGTCTCGTTATTCCACGCGCTACACATCACAATATCCAACAGTAAACTCGATTCTAAATAGGAGGACTGAACTTCCATAATCTCATCCGTAGCGAAGTCATTGGATGCATCTACCAAGTGAAGGTCTGCTGTTTGGTGTTGGGTGCGATTTAAAATATCTTGAATGAGATCTTCGATATATACATGGTATAGATTCGGGTGAATCTTACCTGCCAAGTAGGTTTCAAACGTCAAGAAATAGATGGAAAGGACCAATAAGTTGAGGACAATATTGTTGCTTTTCGATTGAGAAAAGAAACTTTCTTTCCATTTGATAGCAAACAAATGCTCTAATCGGGCATAGGTATTTTTATCCTCAAATAAGCTGGTGAAGAAGTTGGTTTTATGTGGGACAAAAAGCTGATAAAAATCGAGTAAAGCATCGATAAACGCATCCGTGGTATGACTAGGGTAGTGGAAAAAGTAAATTTTTTCCAACAGCTGTAAAAAACAAATTTTAGCTAACTCTTCTTGAGTATACTTAAATGTGGTATAAATCTCAGGAAATGCACAGCCGTTTATTTTGCCAAAACTAAAACCAAGCGTTCTAATTTCATGTGCTAATTCTGCCGCATTTGTCGCTTGGAATATCGCGTATTTATCGTGCTCAGCGAAGTATTTTTTTATCCAGCCAGTTGTTGATGGGTTCATAAATACCAGAAACTTTAAATGATGAAGGAAAAGAAATAGCAATTGCTATTTCTTTACCATTTAACTTGTTTTTCAATTGCCTTGATCATTTCAGACGCAATATCTTTATTTGTTGCTCCTTCAATTCCCTCTAAACCAGGAGAGGAGTTTACTTCTAACAATAGAGGTCCTTTAGCTGAGCGAATGATATCTACTCCCGCTACTTTTAGATTCATCGCTTTAGCTGCGCGTATCGCAATGCGCTTTTCTTCAGGCGTAACCTTGATGATTGAAGCCGTACCTCCCAAGTGGATATTCGCTCTAAATTCACCAGGAACAGCCTCGCGTTGAATTGCAGCAACAACTTTGCCATCCACTACAAAACAGCGAATGTCCTTTCCGTTAGCTTCTTTGATGAATTCTTGAACTAAGATGTTGGCATTTAAGCTTTTGAATGCATTAATAACACTTTCAGCAGCTTTCTTCGTCTCTGCTAACACAACACCTTTCCCTTGGGTTCCTTCTAATAATTTGACAATAAGCGGACTACCGCCTACCATTTTAATCAAGTCATTTGTATCCAAAGGAGAATTGGCAAATCCAGTTGTGGGAATATCAATCCCGTGATTTAATAACAGTTGCAGTGAAAATAACTTATCTCTCGATTGAGCAATAGCCGCAGCACTGTTTAAACTGTATACTTTTAAGGATTCAAAATGACGTGTTAATGCACAACCATAGTAGGTCATACTCGGTCTAATACGAGGAATGACTGCATCAAAATCATTTAAAACACGTCCACCTCTATAGTGAATTTCAGGTTGATTGGCATCCAACTTCATATAGCAGTATTTTAGATTTAAGAAGTGCATTTCATGTCCTCTTAATTCACCTGCTTCAATGATGCGTTGATTGCTGTATAAGTCTGGATTGCTAGCTAATAAGCCAATGCGCAAGCCACTTTTCGCTTCTTTGGGTTTGTTGTAATATTCATCTAACTTTTCTACCGTCGGTTGACCGAGTAAAAAGTGTTTTTCAGGATCTACCAAAATACGACCACCCATGGCTTCTCTTCCCAATAACATGCGATACCCCATGGAGTCTCTATTGGTTAGGGTTAATTCAATATCCCAAGAAGTTTCACCCAAAACAAGCGTAGTTTTAATCACATAGCGAGATTCTCTAGAACCACTAGAGCTCTTGACGATTCTTTTATCTACCATTTTGGCCTCGCAATGAATGATGGTCTTGCCATTATTTTGCAAAGGATTTACATCAAACTTGACCCATTTTTCACCGTCTTTTTCAAAAGCGCTAATGTTTACTGCATGCAAGGCAGAAGTCTTTGCTCCAGAGTCCACACGGGCTTTAATTGCTGGGATATTTAATGTAGAGAAAGAACACCATTCTTCACTACCTACAATGAGTTTATCTACCATTATATTTAATTATTCAAATGCGAAAGTACTACTTAAAAGTAATTAGTCGTATTGTATAAAGATAAAAAAATAAATAATAACGTTTAAATAACAAGGAAGAAAGCTTTAGTGCTTCAACCACTAGTACGAAAAAGGAAAAACCTGCTAATTAGCAGGTTTTTTTGTTTTTATTTTGATGGTTAAAACTTCTCCAGTGTCTTCTTTTGGTGCGTCCAAAGTAATGGAGTCACCAACAGTTAACTTTGAGTTTACAATTTCTTCCGCAATAGGGTCTTCGATGTACTTTTGGATCGCACGTTTCAATGGACGTGCACCATATTGTTTATCAAAACCTTTTTCTGCAATAAAATTCTTCGCTTTATCCGTTAGGATTAACTTATATCCTAAATCGTCAATGCGTTGGAATAATTTAGCCAACTCAATATCGATAATTGAGTGAATGTGTTCTTTTTCTAAAGAGTTAAACACAACAATATCGTCAATTCGATTTAAGAATTCAGGTGCAAAAGCCTTTTTCAATGCCGTTTCAATAACCGATTTACTGTGTTGATCCGTTTGTTCTTTACGCGCTTGCGTACCAAAACCGACGCCTTGTCCAAAATCTTTCAATTGACGTATCCCAATGTTAGACGTCATGACAATGATCGTATTTCTAAAGTCAACCTTACGTCCCAAACTATCCGTTAGATGTCCATCATCGAGTACTTGTAAAAGCATATTGAAGATATCAGGATGTGCTTTTTCGATTTCATCGAATAAGATCACGCTGTATGGTTTTCTGCGTATTTTTTCAGTCAATTGTCCCCCTTCTTCATATCCAACATAACCTGGAGGCGCTCCAATTAAACGAGAAAGCGCAAATTTCTCCATGTACTCACTCATGTCGATACGGATTAAAGCATCTTCTGAGTCAAAGAGTTCTTTTGCGATTACTTTCGCTAACTGGGTTTTACCAACACCTGTTTGTCCTAAGAAAATGAAAGAACCAATCGGTTTGTTCGGGTCTTTCAATCCCGCTCTATTGCGTTGAATGGCCTTGGCAATTTTACCTACCGCCTCATCTTGGCCAATTACTTTCCCTTTAATAATAGCAGGGAGGTTGGCTAATTTATTGATCTCTTTTTCTGCAATTCGATTAACTGGTATGCCCGTCATCATCGATACCACATCTGCTACATCGTCTTCCGTAATGACAATGCGGTTATCTTTAACGTCTTTTTCCCAAACTTCTTGGGCAATTTCAAGCTCTTTTTCGATATTTTTTTCTTTATCTCTAAGATTTGCAGCTTCCTCGTACTTCTGCTTTTGAACCATCGCATTTTTACTCTCGCGTACCTCTTCCAATTCTTGCTCTAAGTTGAGAATATTCTCCGGAACGTGAATGTTAGTAATGTGAACACGAGACCCTACTTCGTCCAAAGCGTCAATAGCTTTGTCTGGTAAGAAGCGATCCGTCATATAGCGATTCGTTAATTTCACACAGGCATTAATCGCTTCATCCGTATAGCTCACATTGTGGTGACTTTCGTATTTGTCTTTGATATTGTGCAAAATAATAATCGTTTCGTCAACCGAAGTAGGTTCCACCAATACTTTTTGGAAACGGCGTTCTAGTGCGCCATCTTTTTCAATGTGTTGTCTAAACTCATCTAGCGTTGTAGCACCAATACATTGAATTTCACCTCGTGCCAATGCGGGTTTAAACATATTAGACGCATCGAGAGAACCTGTCGCTCCACCTGCACCAACAATGGTGTGAATCTCATCAATGAATAGAATGATATCGGTATTTTTTTCCAATTCATTCATCACGGCTTTCATTCGTTCCTCAAACTGACCTCTGTATTTTGTTCCTGCTACTAAGCTCGCCAAGTCAAGCGTTACCACGCGTTTGTTAAACAACACACGCGATACTTTTTTCTGTATAATTTTAAGGGCTAATCCTTCAGCAATAGCCGATTTACCCACACCAGGCTCACCAATAAGCAACGGATTGTTTTTCTTTCTACGGCTCAAAATCTGAGAGACGCGCTCAATCTCTTTCTCACGACCAACCACAGGATCAAGTTTACCCTCAATTGCCATCTCTGTTAAATCTCTACCAAAATTATCCAAGACAGGAGTCTTGCTCTTTTTATTCGGTAGGTTACCTTGCGTGTCAGCTTTTTTTCCAGAAGAACTGTCATTTTGTCCTGATTCTTCGAAAGTTTCTGCTTTGGGGCTATGGAAAATATCTTCGCTATCCGATTCTTTCTTCTCATCCGAAAGAAATTCAACGTAGTATTTTTTTACATTTTCATAGTCTACGTTCATCTTATTTAAGATCTGAGTAATCGGATCTTCATTGTTCTTTAAGATACAAAGTAAAAGGTGAGCCGAAGTAACTTCAATATTCTTGAATACTTTGACTTCCAAATACGTCAAGCGCAACGCTCTCTCTGCTTGTTTTGTAAGATATAGTGATCCTTTCTCGTTTACAGCTGTTTTTGTAGCAGAATAAGGTGTTAAGTTCTCAACTTTATGTCTTAAAAAGTCCATATCCACCTCTAAATTTTGGAGGATAGTCGATGCTTCACCCTGCTCAATTCTCAATAAGGCTAACAAAAAGTGCTCCGTTCCTATAAAGTCATGACCTAGACGCAATGCCTCGTCCTTACTAAAGGAAATAACATCTTTAATTTCTTGTGAAAAATTTTCGTCCATATTAACTGAATTTAGGTGATTATTTGTTTCTATAAATATAGTAAAGGCAAAAAGCATACCTAGGTCTCTTTTATTGCCCTTCTGTCATATGCTAATTGACAAAAAAAAACTGGTAAATAAAAATATTAAGCCTTGTTTTTTTTCATGCTATAGCGACAAAATGAATGCCAAACAGGTAAATTATTCCTTAGTTGAGGAAAAAAAATATAAAAGTCTATTGGGAGTTCTGTTGGTTGTAAAGTAGGGTATTATTGTTAATTAGGCTGTAAATAAATTAAAAATAACAGTTTTTTGGTTAAATGATGGGTTAAATATTATTTTATTGAGGTTGAGGAAAAGAGGATCTTGATTTATTTTAAGTAAAAATTAACTAAATTTAAAGATATTGGCTATTTATTAAGGATATTTTATTATTTTAGTCCATCATTAATAGCCTGTTTCGGCCCAGTTTAGATCAATCAAAAACATAAGTTCATTGTATGAGGAATAATCGATTTTTTCAATATACCTGGACAGCATTGCTGTTGTTTAGTTTTGGTGTTACCCAAGCATCTGAAGTATATCAACAAATAGAAGATCCTGTGAGGTCTACTTCATTGGACGACCCCAATAGTATCTGTTCACAGGTTTTTACTCAATTGCCTTTTATTGAACTCTTTTCCGAGCAATCACCTACTTTGGGCTGTTGGCGCGTGCTAGATAAAAATAGCGATGGTATTACCTGGGAGTTTCCCCAGTTAAATAGTACAAGAAATGGAGATGTAGGTATAATCGTTAATCCTAGTAATCCCCAACCTGATGACTGGTTAATTTCGCCCCGAATTCGCGTAAATGGAAATCAAAGACTTCGCTTTTCCTACAAGCAAATTACACCGGTGAGACAACCACCCCTACCTCGAACGATGTCTAATATTCAAATCCGAGTAAGTAAATTAGGAAGTATACATAATTCCTATTTGGTGGAAGAGTTCGTTTATGAAATTACACCTATACTGTTGTATTCAGATAATCCTGGTTTTATGGAAGTGATATACGATTTAGTAGATATCCGTACAGGTATTCCAATTTCAGGAGATATCAATATTGGCTTTCATATGGTTGGATACCAATATGGAGAAGAAGGAATGAATAATTATTTATCGCTCGATAATTTTGTTGTAGAAGATATTCCAGGAGTAGGCGCAATTAAACCTCCTGTGGATCTTCCTTATGAAACAGGATTTGAAACCGAGACTCCTTTTAATATATGGAACGATTTTACGGATCAGTGGACCATCGGTACTGCTGTCCACAATGGAGGAGAAAATGCATTGTACATCTCAAATGATGAAGGAGTACACAATGATTATACCTTAGGGATAACACAGGCTTCTCATGCCTTTATGGATTTTAATTTACCTGATGATCGCGATGCGTTAAACATCGAATTCGATTTGCGTTCACTGGGATTTGAAGATGATCTAACAAATGACTATTTTAAAACAGGATTTATCGTGCGGGTTTTTTTAGCTGATGAACATCAGCCTGTTGCGCGAATTCCTTATTTTCATTATAGGCGAAACGTAGATGGGGGATGGTCATCCCCAGTAAGTGTAGGTAAAACTCTTTTTGAGGATACGGTATTGAAAGATCCGCCTGCAAACTTTGAACGACTCCAGCTCAGTATTCCATGGGAACCTGATTTTGAAATGCCAAATTATCCATACGATTACTTAAGAGGAAATGTTGTTCGAATAGATTTTGAATTTGTTAGCGGAATAGAGGAAGAAAAGCGTCAAGCGGTGGCAATAGATAATTTAAATATCTACACTTCTTGTGACCTTGATGTAGAAAGCATTGAAACGAATCCAGATGGACCTCGTCCTTTTCTTATACTTGATAATGAACCAGATACTTTCACGACGACATCGTTTATAATTGAAGATATACGTATTATCGATGCGGTTTACATGGCAATGAATCCGCGTCCTGAGCGTGGCTCACGAAGTTTGTTGGGCTTTCGTTTTGATATGATTATTTCTCCTGTTCCTGTTGCAGATCCTGACAATCATCCGTTTACCTTCACTAGTCATTATGGACCTTTTAGTGCTAGTGGCTTAGATCCCATGATTCGAAATTATCATGTTTACTTTAGACCTTTGTGTATTTCGGGTACAGGAGATGTAACTTATGGTGATTGGGATCATGCTATAGTAAGAAAACCGCAAGCTCCTGCTGAGTTAACATTTTTAGATGGGTTTGAGGATATGTTTTCCGATCATTGGGACCTAAATATGTGGCCTAATCCTAATTGGCCTATACTATTACAAACTACGAATCCCAATACCTGGTGGATCGGAGATGCAGTTTCGTTTGCAGGTGATAAAGCACTGTATATTTCGAATGATGAAGGTGAAACATACCAGTACTCAACCACCGTAAACTCCTCAGAAGCGACAAATGCATATGCTGCGAGAATGCTAATTATTCCTGAAGATGCTGTAGAAACCTATGTATCGTATTATTATCAAATTCAAGGAGAATTTAGAGCGGATCAACCTCGGGATTATTTCTATAATCGGATCAGTTACTTCAGACGTGTCGTAGGAACCGATGGAATACCAAGAAATAATCCGGAATCTCAATTAAGAGGTAGACCTTTTTATGTGGATTCCAATGGTTGGCAAAGAGAGGTAAACGTAATGGATGTAGAAGAACCCATGCGAGATCATGAACAGAACCCTTATGTATTTTTTCATTTTGGGTGGATCAATGATCAACAAAATGGAGCCCAACCTCCTGCGGCAATTGATAAGGTAAAAGTCATGGCAAGTAGTTGCTTTATGCCAACTAGTGTGGACGCTAATTTTATAGAAGGCACAAATAACGTTGAACTTTCTTGGACTCCTCGTGGAGAAGAAACACAATGGGAAGTTTTTATTACAGAACTAGGTGAGGATGGACCAGAGCCCGAAGATCGAGGTACTTTGGTAACAGACAACCCTTCGTATATCGTGAATAATGTAGAAGAAGGAAAGTACTTTATTTTTTACGTAAGAGCCGTATGTGGGCCAACTTTATATGAACGAAGCTTTTGGCAAGGACCTGGTGAGTTTTTCTATTCCCAAGACACCACCTGTTTAGGGATTTCGAAAGATGAGTTAGATCTTCCTACCAATGAATCTGGAGAGTATATCATTTGTGATGATACTTCAATGCAAACTACGTTAAAAGTTGATTTTAGCGATAGTCGTGGAGCAGACGATTACTATTATAAAGCCATCGATTATGCACCATTATACCCATTTGTCGATACAGGTAGTACTGAAATAATAGGTGATGATACGTGGTCCAATGCAATAGATTTAGGCTTTAATTTCTGTTTCTTTGGCAATAGCTATACGAAGGCCTTGTTAACGACTAATGGGGTGATGTCTTTCAGCATTGATGGAGAGACAGAACACGGACTTTATACCCCTCTAGGAGAAAGTAGTGGGGTTTTAGAAAAAGAATTGACCAATGGAACAGTGGAAGATGCGCCATTTGTTGATGCCATATTTGGTGCGATGCAGGATTTAGATCTGGCTAATTCACCTGCCGATGCTTCTGTAAACTATAAAGTATATGGCGAGTTTCCTTGTCGAACTTTTGTGTTTAATACCTATCATGTAGCACTGCAAGGAGAAAACTTTGACCCAAATAATATTGAAGGAACCACGCAAACTTCTCAGATTGTGTTGTATGAAAACACCAATACGATTGAGGTGTTTATTAAAAAGCGACCTATTGCAGGTTCAGGTAGCGAAACTAATAACCGAAAAAGTGTGATTGGAATTATTAATCACGATGGCTCAGAAGCAAGGTATCCATTCTATAGAAATACAGGGACGTGGAGAGCGACAGAAGAAGCTTGGCGATTTGTTCCTAAAGGAGAATCTCTTGCTGAACTGCAATGGTATAGAAATGGCGAAGCGTTTGCTACAACACCTACGATAGATGTACTGATTGACGACACAGTTGAATATAAAGCGGAAGTAACCTACCGTTTATGTGAAGGTAATGAGGTTGTATTAGAAGAGAGCTATCAGTTTATCAAAGAAGATTTTGATGTATCCGCTATTCCAGAGGTGCAAGTTTGCAGTAATAAAATAGATCCAACAGATGTAGCAACGGTTGAGATAGAAGCGTATACAAATCTCGTTCTGGATCATATTAACGGTACTACTGCAGATTATACGGTTATCTTTTATGAAGCCGCAGATTTAGAAGATGTTGTTTTCGAACCTTTTCAATTTAGAGGAAAGAAGACGATTTATGTAGAAGTAACGAGTAATTTAAGTGGATGTAAGCAAGCTGGAACAGTGACCTTTGTTCAACTTGATCCAGTAATTATTGCTACACTTCCTCCTGTGGAAATCTGTAAAGAGTACATATTACCTAAGGTGGAAGAAGGAGCAGCCTTTTATACGAAACCTTTTGGTGAAGGAGATCGCTATGAAACAGGACAAGTATATAATCAATTAGGTTTGTCCGAATTATACGTCTATAAAAAGACAGCGGAAGGATGTGAAGGACAAAGCGTCTTTAGCCTTTTAATTCACGAAGAAGCTATTGCTATGCAAATAGAAAATCAAGAATTAGCCTGTGAAACTTTTGTATTGCCTCCACTTCCGAAGTACAATCGCTATTTTACTAGACCCCACGGTAAGGGAATAGAGTTACAACCTAAAATGGAAATTCTAACACCTATGGAGATCTTTATCTATGCTAAAAATGGATCAGAACGCGTACTTTGCATAGATGAGAGCCATTTTACAGTGAATTACGATGAATGCCCATTACCGAAGGGAATTTCCCCTAACGGAGATGGTCTAAATGATGTGTTGGATTTGAGTAACCACGGTATTACCCAAATCAAGATTTTTAACCGAGAAGGAGTAGAGGTTTATTCTCATGGTCATGGATATAAAAAACAATGGTACGGACAAAATAGTTCAGGTAAAATGTTGCCATCGGGAACTTATTTCTATGTACTAACTTCTCATGGAAAACAACGTACCGGATGGATACAATTGATGTATTAAGAAAATAGATAAATCAGATAGATCCTATAACAAGGAGCGTAAAGCACCTTGTTTGTAGATAACTAAGAATTGCGGCTGTGTTAGTTTTTTATACCTAATACAACCGCAATTTTTTATGCCTTCGTCAGTTATTGTTCTCGAATAAGAACAAAATAAAAGAAGGTATAGCTACTAGTGCAGATAAATTTGGGTTTATGCCAAATATTTTCGATGAATTAGGGTTATTTGGTTAAAATAAAAGAGTAGATAGGGTATGTATAAAAGTAAAAGAGGATTCTATTTTGTTTTTTTAAGTAAAAATTAACTAAAATTATTAAATCCAGCTGTTTTTTAAGAATGTTTTATTATTTTAGTGTGTTGTGAATGGAAGTCGTTTTTAGGTTATATATCAATAAGGGTAATTAGAAAATTATATGAGAGATAATCGATTTTTAAACTATATTATAGTAGTACTACTTCTGATGATTGGAGTGGTGCAAGCTTCGGAAGGAACTAAAGAGGTGAATAGCGATCAAGCCAGCCTTCAAGGATTACAAGATCCACCTCTTGTTTGTACAGATGTAATCACACGCCTGCCCTTTGTTGAGCTTTTTTCCATCGAATCTCCTACAGTTCACTGTTGGAGAATCGTAAATAATAATCACGATGACGCGAGATGGAATATTCCTTATAACACATCAAGTACAACGAATATTAGGGCTACGATGCCTATCCGCATTACAGATGCTTCTCCTGATGATTGGCTTATCTCCCCAAGAATTAGGGTTAATGGACATCAACGGGTGCGATTTACGTATCATATGTCTACCACAGTAGAAAATTACCTACACAATAGAACGATGTGTAATATGGAAATCCTCGTAAGCAAGTTGGGTAGTATTCACGATAATTTTTTGATCGAAGAGTTTGTCTATGAGGTGACTCCTATTTTGTATTATGGGGACCTTATTGCAGGTTCTTATCTAGAAGTAATCTATGATTTGGTGGACCAACGTACGCAACTTCCTATTAGTGGGGACATCAACATTGCTTTTCACTTGACGAGTTGGCTCAGTGGAGATGATACCCTCTATTTGGATAATGTAATTGTAGAGGATATACCTACTCCAGGGGCCATCAATCCTCCTGTTGGTTTACCTTATGCTACTGATTTTGAGGAAGAAACTCCTTTTAATTTTATGAATGATGTTACCAATACCTGGGCTATTGGATCTGCAGTGAATAATGGAGGTGATCAGGCGTTGTATATAACCAATGACGGTGGAGTAACCAATGATTATACGTTGAATCAGACGGAGTCCTCTCATGCGTTTATTGATTTTAATCTTCCCGCTAGTCGAGATGAAATACATGTCGAATTTGATTTGAGGTCCATCGGGTTTGATTTTGAACATTGGAATACGTTCAATAAAACGGGATTCCTTGTTCGTTTATTAGATGCGACTACCAATCAGCCTGTTGCAACCATTCCTTATGAACATTATAATCAAAATAGAGGTAATGGGTGGGATGAGTTTAATTCTCCCATTTTTAGAGATAATCAATTGCTAGAAGAACCAGCAGAATTTAGAAGAATACACCTGACTATTCCCTGGTCAAATACGGCACTACACAACCCCTTGAGGGGAGGAATTGCTAGGTTAGACTTTGAGTTTGTTAGTGGGCAAGATGAAGAAAAGCGTATCGCTATAGCCATTGATAATTTAAGTATATATCAAACCTGTGATATAGATCTCGAAAGCAGGGAAGTAAATCCCAATGCCCCTCAACCTAGACTGGATGTAAATAATATAGCGACTACGACTACCTCTATTGCTATACAAGATGTATTGATTGAAACTAGTGAGGATACTACTCGTTCTTTGGTCTCTTGGTGGTATGATATCATTCTTTCCACTGTACCTTTAGAAAATCCAGAGGATCACCCACTTA
This sequence comes from Myroides sp. C15-4, assembly GCF_050522745.1. Lineage (NCBI taxonomy): Bacteria > Pseudomonadati > Bacteroidota > Flavobacteriia > Flavobacteriales > Flavobacteriaceae > Myroides > Myroides sp. C15-4. The sequence continues at coordinate 81,501 of NZ_JBMVQX010000013.1, forward strand.
CATTGGAATCGGTTTATATGGGAAGAATGTTTAACGATTTGGATCCTTGGATTAGAGATTATTACATTTACTATAGACCGAAATGTCTAGAACTAGATGGTACGTCTACGTATGGAGACTGGTATTCTCAGAAGGTTAGAAAACCTCAAAATCCTGCTGAATTGACATTTTTAGAAGGTTTTGAAGACTTTTATTATACAGATCATTGGGATATCTCTTCTTCCACTGGTGATGGTAATGGTAATGCGCTGAATAAATGGCATGTAGGGGAAGCCGTTTCCTTGACGGGAGATAAGGCCCTATATATCTCGGATGATTTAGGGGAAAATTATCATTATACTACAATGATGCCCAATACTAATACATCTAGTATTACTAGGAAACTGATTATTCAAGACGATGCTGTGGAGCTTTATGTCTCTTATAATTATCAAATAGAAGGAGAATTCAGAGAAGGTTTGGCCAGAGATTATTTTAATAATTCATTAAAGTTCCAAGTGAGTGAAACGGCTTGGCGTCAATATTCCATTGGTCAATTTTATTATGTTGAATCTGATGGTTGGCAAAGAGAAGTGATTGTTACGGATCTTATGGAAAGAATGCCAGAAGGAATAACTGATTTTATATTTACTTGGAACAATGATGAACAAAATGGTGTTCAACCTCCAGCAGCCATTGACAATTTAAAAATCATGGAAAGCAACTGTAAGCGACCGCTCGAGTTAGAGGCTAACTTGATTGAAGGTACGCAAAATATAGAGCTTACCTGGGATCCTCAAGGGGATGAAACCCAATGGGAGGTGTTTATTGTTGAGCAAGGAGGAGTAATGCCCGAACCTGAAGATCGAGGTATTTTAGTAGAAGATACGCCATCTTATCTTATCAACAATGTGGAAGAGGGGGTATATTTTCACTTTTATGTGCGAGCGGTTTGTGGAGAAACACAGTATGAACACAGTTTTTGGGAAGGTCCAGGGAATTATTTTTATTCCATCGACACTCCTTGTGTCGCCAGTAGTAAAGAACCTATTGATGTACTTATGAATGACGCTGGAGATTATATCATCTGCGATGATTCTTCGTTTACTGTGGATTTGAAGGTTGCTTTTGGCGATAGTCGTGAAACGAGTGATTATTACCCTAAAGCAATTGATTATGCGCCTATATATCCATTTGTCGATCAAGGAAGAACCGAAATTACAGGAGACGATATGTGGTCCGCAGCCATAGACTTAGGGTTTGATTTTTGTTTTTATAATCAGACATATAACAAAGTATTACTCTCTACCAATGGGGTGATGTCTTTCAGTATTGAAGGAGAAACAGCAGTAGGTCAATATACCCCTAATGAAACGAGTAGTGGTGTTTTAGAAAAAGAATTGATCGATGGAACAGTAGAAGATGCCCCTTTTGTAGCAGCAATCTATGGGGCAATGCAAAACTTAGATCTAGCAAATTCACCTGCCGATGCTTCTGTAAATTATAAAGTATATGGGGAATTTCCCTGTCGTGTTTTTGTATTCAATATTTATCATGTGGCTTTGGCAGGAGAAGCTTATAATCCGCTTGCTATAGAAGAAACTACGCAAACTTCTCAGATTGTGTTGTATGAAAGCACCAGTACCATAGAGGTTAACGTTAAGAAAAGACCTACAGCGGGAACAAGCAATGAAGATAATAATAGCAAAGGTGTTATTGGAATTATTAATCACGACGGATCAAAAGCAAAGACTCCCTTCCAAAGAAATACAGGTAGATGGAGAGCAACAGAAGAAGCTTGGCGATTTGTGCCTAATGGAGAGTATCTTGCAGATCTTCAATGGTATAAAGGTGATGTTGCTTATGCGAAAACCCCTTCAATAACTGTTAAAATTGACGATGAGGTAAAATACACAGCAAAAATTACCTACCAGTTGTGTGATGGCAATGAGCTAGTATTAGAAGAATCGTATAATTTTATTAAAGAGGACTTTGACGTATCTGCTATTCCTGATTTTAAGGTTTGCAGTAATAAAACAGGCCAAATAAATGTCGCAACGGTTGATGTAGAAGACTATGTTGCCTCAATTATGGATCATATTAACGATTCGATTACAGATTATACGGTTATCTTTTATGAAGCTGCAGATTTAGGAGATGTTGTTGCCGAACCTTTTCAATTTAGAGGGAAGAAAACGATTTATGTAGAAGTAACAAGTACCCTGAGTGGATGCAAACGAGTGGGACCTGTGAGCTTTGTTCAACTTGATCCAGTAATCATTGCAACGCTTCCGCCTGTAGAAATCTGTAAAGAGTACATTTTGCCTAAGGTGGAAGAAGGAGCAGCCTTTTATACGAAACCTTTTGGTGAAGGAGAACGCTATGAAACAGGACAGGCATACAATCAGTTAGGTCAGTCCGAATTATATGTTTATAAAAAGACAGCAGCAGGATGTGAAGGACAATCTGTCTTTAGCCTTTTAATTCACGAAGAAGCGATTGCTACGCAAATAGAAAATCAAGAATTAAGCTGTGAAACTTTTGTATTGCCTCCACTTCCGAAGTACAATCGCTATTTTACTAGACCCCATGGTAAGGGAATAGAATTGCAAGCCGGAATGGAAATTGTAACGCCTATGGAGATCTTTATCTATGCTAAAAATGGATCGGAACGCGTACTTTGCATAGATGAGAGCCGTTTTACAGTCAATTACGATGAGTGTCCACTACCGAAGGGAATTTCCCCTAACGGAGATGGTCTAAATGATGCGTTGGATTTGAGTAGCCACGGTATTACCCAAATCAAGATTTTTAATCGAGAAGGAGTAGAAGTTTATTCACACGGACGTGGTTATAAAAAACAATGGTACGGACAAAATAGTTCAGGTAAAATGTTACCATCAGGAACCTACTTCTATGTACTAACCTCTCATGGAAAACAACGTACCGGATGGATACAACTGATATATTAAGAGAGAATAAAATAGTATACAGTAGCTAAACTAGTTACATCGTATTGCTTAAAAAATGGCCTATAGCAGATTTGATTCGTATGCTATAGGCCTTTTTTTCTCGTAAAAAGTAAAAAAACAAATTCATGTACTTGTACATAATGAGAAAGACTATTCCCCTCGGTTATTTTCGATAAATTGATACTTGCGTTGTTTGCTTTTCCATCGGTCTTCCGCATATTGACGCAAATCGACAATTTTATCCTTTTCATCTATAATTTCAAAGCCTAATAAGGTTTCTAAAATATCTTCTAGGGTCAAAAGACCTTGAACTTCCCCGTATTCATTGGTAATAATAGCAATGTGTTCATGCTTTTCCGTTAGTTTACTCCAAGCTTCGACTACACTCATACGTTCGTTAAATTGAAGGATATTCCGTTTAAACTCTTTTAAGGGAATGTCAAATTCATCTGCAGCTAAATGTTCAAAAATGGTATCGCGCAATACATAGCCTACTACGTTTTCCGATTGCTCACTGTAAATGGGAATTCGAGAAAAATGAAGTAATTCTTTTTTGCTCAAAAATTCGAACAATTTAGTGTTTTCATCCGCTTGAATCATCATAATACGAGGAGTGTGTATTGTGGAAACAGCGACGTCTTTCAGCTTGATTAAGTTTTGAATAATTTTTGTCTCTTTGCCGTTAAAAATACCTTCTTGCTCGCCAATTTTTACTAAACTAGATAGTTCTTCTCGGCTAATACTAGACTCTTGTTGTTTTTTACTCAGGCGCCTTGTTAGGAAAGAAGCAAGTAAAACCAATGGATAACAAAGTACAACCATGCTTGATATAGCTGTTGCCGTTGGCGCGTATAAGGTCTTGTAATAGTTCGCGCCTAAAGTCTTAGGTATAATTTCCGTTAGCACTAAAATACACAAGGTTAAAACAGCTGAAATAACGCCAAAGTAGGCTTCACCAAAAACAGCTGTAGCTTGAGCACCAACACCAGCAGCTCCAACCGTATGCGCAATCGTATTTAAAGCGAGAATGGCAGAAAGTGGTTTGTCAATGTCCTTTTTCATGTGTATCAAAGCTTTCGCTTTAGGATCTTGCTGTTCAGCTTTTGAATGCAAAAAGGAAAGAGGAGTAGAAAGTAATACAGCTTCAGCTATCGAACAAATGAAAGAAACCGTTAAGGCTAAAAATAAATAAACGAATAATAAACTCATGCAAAAAATAGTATAAGCACAATAGTATTATTTTTTAAGACTTAGGTAAGGAGAATTTTACTCAAACACAGAAAATGTACGCTGAAGCAACAAGAGAAACTAATGAAGTTGATGAGAAAGAAATTCAAGGAGGAAATTCAAGGAGGAAATTCAAGGAGGAAATTCAAGGAGGAAATTCAAGGAGGAAATTCAAGGA
>NZ_JBMVQX010000014.1:0-84963 GCF_050522745.1 Myroides sp. C15-4
AGTTTTTTTGGCGTTTGGCTTTTTTGTTGGGGCGCGGTTTGTTTGTTGCGCGGTTCTTGAAGGCGCGGTTTGCTCGTTGTGAGGTTCTTGAAGGCGCGGTTTGCTCGTCGTGAGGTTCGCTCGGTTTAATTTCGCGATTCAATACTAAGAAAGATTCTTCCTTATATATAATAGAGAAGAAATCTACATATATAATAGAGAAGAAATCTACTTCTTACAGATACATCAAAACAAACCGCGCGAACCGCACAAAAAACGAACCGCAAAAAAAAAGAGAGCCTAGGCTCTCTTTTTTCTATTTCTTCACAATGCGTTCTGTTTTTTCAAAACCATTGCCTTTTACTTTTACTATATATACACCAGAAGATAATCCATTAACATCTACTTCGACCTGATTACTTGTTATTGCCGTAATATTCTTTATACGACGACCACTAAAATCAAATAATTCAATCGACATTCCGTTCAAATCTGCATCTTCGGGAACCATTACATTTAATGTTTCCATCACTGGGTTTGGCCAAATAGCAAATAAGGAATCGTCTAATTCAAATTCTTCTGTTGATAAATTATCGAAATCACTACGGCTCATAATAAGAGAATATTCTTGTTTACCTCCTCTTAACGTTCCTTTATGTGTAACCTTAACAACATAGGTTCCAGTTTCAGCTGCTTCAATCTCCACTTTCTCCACGTTATCCACGTCATTATCACCTTTGAGTGCTGTTAGATTATTGAAATCTTTATTTAATTTCCAAGGGAAGTACTCTTCTCCATCTTTATACACACGTAAATCCAAGTCATTTACTAAAGAAGGATTATTCATCGCATAATCTTCGTCATAATTATTATCTGAATATCTTCCTTCAGGATCTGTCCATGCGATCGTCACTAAAATCTTAACACCACTATCAGAAACGTTAAATTGTTTTTCGTACGTTTCTCCTTGCGCTAATTCATTTTCCTCTAATACAACACCGCTTACTCTACTTCCTTCTAAAATTTGCACACCTGCTTTAGCGTTGATCAATCCCCATCCAAATTTATGGTCTGGTCCTGGAGCCGTTCCCGCTTCATCCGCTGTATGCACCATTAAAGCACGTATAGTTGCAGACTTCAATGGCATTTCTCTTTTTTCCATTGCCCATTGCTGCCATAGTGTAAAAATTCCGGTTACCCCTGGCGCAGCCATAGAAGTTCCATTATTAGTTATATATTTATTTGTACTAGGTGTAGCAGAAATTGGTCTAGGCAACTCATAATTCGATGAAAATACGCGAACTCCTTTTGCTGAAATATCGGGTTTAATACGGAAATCATTGGTTGGTCCGTAATTACTAAAAGAAGACATAGTAACACTTTCAGGGCCTGTATACGAATTCACTTGTTCAACAGCAGCTACTACTACCGTATTTTTAGAAACAGCTGTTCCTGTCAATAGATCGTTTCCGTTTTTACTTGGATTGATTAGTCGATACTCCTCTCTATCATTCCCTGCAGCAATTACAGGTTGATAATACTTATATCGATGTGCAATTTGATCAAATTCGATACTAGCCTCCATATACGTTCCAAAAATCTCTGCTGGAAATACAGGGCGACCAGAATCATCCAATGCTGCAAAACCATACGAGTGATTAGACACTAGTAAAGCGTCTTGTGCAGCAGCCCTCATCATCTCTGAGGCGTCATTTTCCCAATCATAGCTTAGGATTTTCGCCTCTGGCGCCATTCCTTTTGCATTGGCATTGACTCCTGTTGCACCGATTGTTCCCGATACGTGGGTAGCATGTGAACGTCCTTCTTCAAAGACCAGACGATCTATAGAACTCATTGCTTGTAAATCTTGCACTGGATTTCTCAATTCCATACGGCTACCTCCATTTTGTCCGCCTTGAAACTCCACATGCGTATCCAATGCTGGCTCCCCATCCCATACAGCAACAGTCATTCCTTTCCCATCGAGGTTTAAACCTAAACTTCCGCCTGGAGCAATATCATTTACACGCGCTGTTGTTCTACTTCCAGCATTACTTGTTATATAATAAAAGAAGTTTCCTTTCTCATCAATTCGCTGTAGTGAAAACACTCTTCCATCCTGTGTAACCCCTTGTGTGGGTCTACCCATTTTTTCCGCAGCTTTGTAAGCAACTTCTTTTGCTAAGGTGCGTTTTTTCTCTACTGATTTGATTTCCTCTACTTGGGTTGTACCATACGTAGCGGTAACCTTCTTTTTAATTTGAGCATTTTGAGCATTTACACTCACTCCCCACAGAGAAAATAAGCTAAATAGCAACAAAGTATTTTTTTTCATAAAGCGGTATATTTTAATTGTTCTAGTTTTGGGATTGGAAAGTTAAGCATAATTCACATAAGTCGACTTAATTTTAACTAAAAATAGCATAAAATAGATCTTTTACAACAAATTCAAAAGTATAAACGAGTGTTTTTCGAGATAGAATACGAATAACACAAAATTATAGCGGGTAAAAAAAAGGAAGTCTGCATAATTGCAAAAAAAAAGTTTGAATGCGAGCATTCAAACTTTTATATATTTCTTATAATAAAAAACAAGAGTATCAAACCTAGAAAACCATAAGCGAAGGCATTAGAAAAGCCGAATCGCTGGGCGAAGGTTTTATTTTTCATGATATAAGTTTCAACAAAGAGCACATAGATGTATGCAAATACTCCGAGATAAACATAGATCAGCTGGTTGTAATAGAACGCTTGTTTCAGTTCACCTTTTACTAGGGACGCTATAGCTCTTTGACCTCCACAACCGGGGCAATCTAATCCTGTATAGTCTTTGATTGAACACGTTACTATCGTGGGAAAACTATTAAATCCTTTGACAAAAGTAAGAACAATTCCTAGAGGTAGGACAACATACAAAAGGATTCGATAAAAAATCCGCATACGGTTATACTTACATTCTAGCCTCTTGTCCCATTCTCATTGCTTCTTGGATTGACTCTATATAAGCATCCCATCCTCCTAATTGTTGGATATTATACCAAGCATAAACGATATGAATAACAAAAATACCCAATACAATCAAGCTGATTATTTTTGCGTTTTTAGCAGCTTTAACTGATCCTTCGTAATCTCCTTGATCATACTTTTTACCAGATTGAGCTGACATTACAATAGCGACAATACCGATTAAAAGCCCAATACAAGAACAAAATCCTAAAATTGTTGATACGATTGATAAAGCCAAATAATTATTTGGTTTAGGTGGCATTTGATTTTGTGCTTGATTTGAAAAAGCATCAAAACTCTGATTGAAATTACTTTGTTCCATTTCTTAAAATTTTAACGCAATATACTACTTTTTTGATCGTATTATATAAAACGTTTTACATACTGTTCCAAATTTTCTTGATAGTTCGCTTGAGCTTCATCCACAAGAGCATCTACATCGTCAATTGTCAAAATTGGCTTTAATTTCGCATCACTGCGCAACCAGTCTAAATATTCCATATTGAAGTCTGCTGCTGTAAATTCACCATCTTCTTCTAAGGCTTCTTTATCTTGGAAATAAAACTCATCCTCATACACCACTGCTTCCACATCATAAGCAGCTATTTGTAGCAATTCTTGAATATTTTGAGCTACGACAAAGATCCCGCCTTCATCACCAAAAACGACTATTGGTGCTTTTGCCAAATCTTCTTCGCTGTTTTGGATCCAAAATGCATAAATACTTCCGGAGCTATTTGCCTCAGCGAAGGGAATAAAAGCTTTTAGAAACGCTTCATCTGTTGAGTAATTCTCAATCAACGACGTTTCTTCTGTCATTAAATAAATCGCATTTGAATAATAAGATGGGATGTTTTCTGATACTTGAAACTCTAATAAGCTCTTCAATTCCTTAGGAATTTTGTACCCTTTAAATAATGCAGTAAATTCTTGTTTTACCATTGTACTGTTCATTTTCGCCTTGGATAGAGGCTCTATTTTCAACTTAAATTAAATTAAACTATACAAGATTTGACTTTCATTTATCAACCTTGCTTTGATCGAATAAAGATAAAATTTTTTCTTTTACAAAAAACAATTCTGCAAACATTCTTATTTTTTTCTTTAATCATGCTATAAAATTATGACATTCAATCAAAAAAAACGCATACATCGGTTCTTTTTATCAATCAAAAGTGGCATTTTATCGATTACTTTCGACAAACTGAATTTCGCCTTAGGGTTTCAATTGGCTAAATTCTCTTATTTTTGAGCGTAAAAAAACGTCCAATGAGTCAATATAAAACGATTTACCTTGCTTCTGCCCTGATTACAAATGCTGTTGGAGACCTGTTAACTGTTCGCAAAAAGGGATCAGTCTACTATATGATGGCTGGAGGAAAAATTGAAATGGGGGAAACTCCGCTTCAAGCACTACAGCGTGAATTAGAGGAAGAGTTAAACTTTATCCTAACGCCTGAAGACATTCGTTATTTAGGCACACATCAAACACAAGCCGTTAATGAAGTCAATACACTTGTGCATGCGACAGTTTTTCACATCAAAACTACTTTCACTTCTTTTACTCCACATGCAGAATTAGAAGAGATTAAATGGCTTACCTATGATACGTATTCAGAAGTTCCCCTCGCCCATCTCCTTCAAGAGTTTAGTATTCCTTTATGGTTAAAACAAAAAAATCTCAGTTGTGACTGAGATTTTCTATTTTTTACCCTTGTTTCTTTACAAATTTGGTTAGAATGACAATCGTCTGACCATCTACTTTACCTTCAATGAATTCTACATTATTTGGATCTAAACGGATGTTTCGTACAGCGGTACCAATTTTTGCGTTTAATGAAGATCCTTTTACGTCCAAATCTTTAATTAATGTTACCGTATCACCCGCGGATAAAATATTTCCATTGCTGTCTTTGTGCAATTCCACTGATCCATCTCCTGTATGATCACCAGTAGCTTTAGCAAATTCCATCAGTTCATCATCTAAATACATCATTTCTAAATTATCGGCTGCCCAGCTTTCCTGTCTGAAGCGATTCAACATACGCCATGCTACTACCTGAACGGCAGGTACCTCACTCCACATGGAAGTCGTTAAACACTGCCAATGGTTGCTGTCTAATTCTTGTTTTTTTTCGATTTGATCCAAACAAGTTTCACAAATATAAATTTCCTTATCTGCCTCATTAGCAGCTGCTGGCGGAACTTCATAAACCTTCAACTGTCCTGTAGATTCACATAGCTCACATTTATTTCCACTTCTCTCTTTTAACTCCGCTTCCGTTTTCATAATACTGATAGAATATAATTTAAAAATGCAAATATAACGTTAAAAATCTATTTATAAAAACCAATAAAAGTCCTTTAGATTAAAAGTAAAAACATGAGAATACCTCTAATTTGATAATAGGAAAATGGAGATGGGAAAATGGAAATGGGAAAATGGAGATGGGAAAATGGAGATGGGAAAATGGAAAATGGAAATGGGAAAATGGAGATGGGAAAATGGAGATGGGAAAATGGAGATGGGAAAATGGAAATGGGAAAATGGAAATGGGAAAATGGAAATGGGAAAATGGAAATGGGAAACTGAAACGCAGTGTAGGTCCATCGAATACCAAAACAAATATAAACTAGGTGAGATAAATAGAAGAAGCTGACGAACAACGAACTGCACAAAGCACAAATCGAAACGCAGTGTAGGTCCATCGAATACCAAAACAAATATAAACTAAGTGAGATAAATAGAAGAAGCTGGCGAACAACGAACTGCACAAAGCACAAATCGAAACGCAGTGTAGATCCATCGAATACCAAAACAAATATAAACTAGGTGAGATAAATAGAAGAAGCTGACGAACAACGAACCGCGTAAAGCACAAATCGTAACGCAGTGTAGGTCCATCGAATACCAAAACAAATATAAACTAGGTGAGATAAATAGAAGAAGCTGACGAACAACGAACCGCGTAAAGCACAAATCGTAACGCAGTGTAGACCCATCGAATACCAAAACAAATATAAACTAGGTGAGATAAATAGAAGAAGCTGACGAACAACAACCGCGTAAAGAAGCTCCCTTTTCCATTCTCCCTTTTCCATTCTCCCTATTTCAATATTCTATCAAAAGACTTAACTTTACTCCTTAACAACACATTATTTTTCTACTATGAAAACAGATATTGAAATTGCAAGGGAAAGTGATTTAAAAAGCATTTACGAAATTGCTAAAAATATCCACTTACCAGAAGAACACGTAATTCCCTATGGCAAGAATATGGCGAAAGTTCACCTTCAGGCTAATCAAAAAGAGCAACAACAAAAATCCAATTTAATCTTAGTAACTTCTATCACGCCTACCAAAGCGGGAATTGGAAAAACAACGGTATCGATTGGGTTGGCTTTGGGATTAAACAAAATTGGCAAAAATGCCATTGTCGCTTTGAGAGAACCTTCGTTAGGCCCTTGTTTTGGAATGAAAGGTGGTGCAGCAGGTGGAGGTTATGCACAGGTTTTGCCCATGGAGAATATCAACTTGCATTTCACTGGAGATTTTCACGCGATTACTTCAGCACACAATACACTAAGTGCTTTATTTGACAACTATATGTATCAAACAAGAGCCGAAGCTAATGGAATCAAAGAGGTTTTATGGAAAAGAGTTTTGGATGTGAATGACCGTAGCTTGCGCTATATTAATTCTGGTTTAAGAGGAAATGCCAATGGTATTCCGCAAGAAAGTGGTTTTGATATTACTCCTGCATCAGAAATCATGGCCATCCTGTGTTTGGCAACAGATATAGATGATTTACGTCGACGCATTGAAAATATTCTTTTGGGGTATCGCCATGACGGCAGTATGTTCACCGTGAAAGATTTAGGTGTCGCTGGCGCAATCACGGTCCTTTTAAAAGATGCCTTAAACCCCAATTTAGTTCAAACAACAGAAAATACAGCAGCCTTTATTCACGGCGGGCCTTTTGCTAATATTGCCCATGGTTGTAATTCAGTTATTGCAACGAAAATGGCGATGAGCTATGGAGATTATGTAATTACAGAAGCTGGTTTTGGTGCAGACTTAGGGGCGGAAAAATTCTTCGATATCAAATGTAGAAAATCAGGTTTAACACCTAAACTAACGGTAGTTGTTGCTACGGCACAAGGATTGAAGATGCATGGAGGAATTCCAATCGAAGAGATCAAAAACAAACACATCGAAGGCATTGAAAAAGGACTTGAAAACTTACAAAAACACGTAGAGAATTTGCGCTCATTTGGACAGTCTATTGTCGTTGCTTTTAATAAATATGCTACGGATAGTTTAGAAGAAATTCAATTGGTGGAAGATTACTGTCGGGCAAATGGTTTAGGGTTTGCCATCAACAATGCCTTTACTGAAGGAGGTACGGGGGCTATAGCCTTAGCAGAAGAGGTTGTACAGATGATTGAACAAAACCCAAGTCAATCCTTACAGTTCCCTTATACAGATGAGATGTCAATTGGAGAAAAAATAAAAGCAGTCGCTACAAAAATTTACGGGGCTTCCTCCGTTAGTTTTAGTCCAGCTGCACAGAAAAAGATCAATCAGATTCAAGCTACAGCAATGAATCTATTCCCTATCTGTATTGCAAAAACGCAGTATTCATTCTCTGCTGATGCCCATGCTTATGGTGTTGCAAAAGATTTTTCAATTGCGATTAACGATATTGTAATCAATAATGGAGCTGAATTTATTGTGGCTATTGCTGGTGATATTATGCGTATGCCTGGACTTCCCAAAGTGCCACAAGCAACAAAAATTGATTTAGTGAATGGTTTAGTGGAAGGGTTAAGCTAACCCACATCCAACGCATTTAATAGTAAAAGCGAAAAATTGAATTTTTCGCTTTTTTTTATTCCCTAAACTGTGAATTACATAAATATACCCCCTTGTTATTTATAATTTAATTTTTAACAAATTCTACTTAACAAACAAAACCATTATTCATTATATTTGAGAAAATTTAGAAAAAATAGCAAATAAAAATACACATATCTCCTAATTTTAATGAAAGATATCATTCACCACCTATTTTTCCCAATTTCAAATGCAATCATGACCGTTTTAATGCTTATTTCTGTCATCTACTGGTTATTTTCTGCAATAATGGGTGGTCTAGATGGCATAGATATTGCATCAGAACCAAGCGTGGATCTAGATGTAGATACCAGCTTTGACTTACAACAGAATCACATCGACATTCTTCACGATAAAGAACCGGATCTGGATGAGCCAGTCGTATCTCATGAGTCAGGCCTTGTAGCGAAGTTACTGCATTATATGAATGTTGGACAAGTTCCTTTTATGATGGTATTGACTATTTTCAAGTTTTTTACTTGGGCTGGTTCTCTAGTAAGTACACTATCGCCTCAGGTTGTCAATTTAGGCAATTGGTCTGTGATCATTTTGATTCCCTTGGCCGTTGTCGCCATTATACTCACTCATTATGCAACACTTCCTTTGGGTAATTTCCTAAAAAGAACGGGCTATCACGGAGATAAAATTATCGATTTTATTGGGCGTGAGGGGGTGATGCAATCGAGTATCGAAGCTGAAAAGCACGGAATTATGCAACTAGTAGTCAACCAAGATCCGATTAAAGTCATGGTGGCTAGTTGGGATGGTGCTCCTATTCAATTTGGAGATCGGGTATATATTATAGAAAGAGCTCAAACACCTAACTTATATTATGTGGTCAAACGCATGTAATCATTTTATCAATCACTAAAAAACAAATTTTATGGACTTCGGATTAGGAACAATAATAGCAATCATCGTTGGTGCTTTATTTCTATTAATTCTATTATTCTTTGCAGTACTCGCTACTTTCTACAAGAAAATACCGCAAGGAAAATCAATTGTTAGAACGGGTATTGGCGGTACCAAAGTTGCTTTTAATAAAGGGATTTATGTAGTTCCTGTATTTCACAAAATGGAAATCATGGATATTTCTGTAAAAAAGCTTCAAATTGACCGTATGCAAAAAGAGGGATTAATTTGTAAGGATAACATCCGTGCCGATATTAAGGTTGCCTTTTTTATTCGCGTCAACAAATCCATAGAAGATGTAATTAACGTAGCCCAAACGTTGGGATGTGAACGCGCAAGCGATGTGGAAACACTGCGCAATATTTTTGAGGCGAAGTTTTCTGAAGCGTTAAAAACAGTGGGAAAGAAATTTGAATTTATCGAATTATATGAGGCTCGTCGTGAATTTAGAGATGAGATTATCAATATTATTGGTCGCGACTTAAATGGTTACATCTTGGATGACTGTGCGATTGATTATTTAGAGCAAACGAATATTTCGCACTTGGATCCACAAAACATTTTGGATTCGGAAGGGATTAAGAAAATTACAGAACTAACAGCTTTACAAAACATCAATGCGAATTTGATTCGCCGTGATGAGCAAAAGGTAATCAAGAAGCAAGACGTGGAAGCACGTGAAGCTATTTTGGAATTAGAAAGACAGCTATCAGAAAAAGAAGAAAAACAACGTCGAGAAGTTGATAATATCAAATCGCGTGAAGAAGCAGAAATTCAAAAAGTACGCGAAGAAGAGCGCTTAAAATCAGAAAGTGTGCGCATTGCCACCGAAGAGAGTTTAGCGGTATTGGAAGAGAACAAACTACGTCAAGTTATTATTGCAGCGAAAAACAAGGAGCGCACAGATGCTGTTGAAACCGAACGCGTAGAAAAAGATCGCGCTTTGGAGCAAACGGAACGCGAGCGCATTGTGTCGTTAGCTCAAATAAACAAAGAACGCGCCGTAGAAGAAGAGAAGAAAACGATTCAGAATGTTATCCGCGAGCGCGTTCAATTAGAGAAAGGTGTCGTGGAAGAACAACAAGGCATCAAAGATGTAGAAGCTTTCAGAGAAGTAGAAAGAGAAAAACAAGTTGGTATTACCCAGGCAAGTAAAGTTGCAGAAGAGAACTTAATCAAAACAATTAAAGAAGCAGAAGCGAAGAAATTTGCACAGGAACAGATTTCGCAACAAATGTTAATCGAAGCAGAAGCACAAAAAGAAGCGTCAATCAAACAGGCCGAAGCACGTAAGATATTAGCTGATGCACAAGCCCGTGAAGATGCTACTTTAGGACTTGCAGAAGCAGAAGTAATCAAAGCAAAAGCAGAAGCAATCGAGCAAGAAAGTATTGTAGAGGCTTCTAAAATCCAACGTATTGCTACAGCTGAAGCGGAGGGAATTGCAGCCAAAGCGGAAGCCAAACGCAAAGAAGGTTTAGCAGAAGCAGAAGTAATCAAAGAAAAAGCAATTGCCGATGCAGATGGATTAAAAGAAAAAGCAGATGCGATGAAGCAAATGGATGGTGTTGGCAAAGAGCACGAAGAGTTCAAACTTCAGCTTCAAAAAGAAAAAGAAGTAGAGTTAGCGGCTTTAAACATTCAAAAAGACATTGCTAAATCACAAGCCGATGTCCTTTCTTCTGCTTTACAAACAGCAAAAATTGACATTGTTGGTGGTGAAACAATGTTCTTTGAGAACATTATTAACCAAGTAAGCCGTGCAAAAGGATTCGATCAATTAGTTGAAAAAAGTCAAAATGCACAAGATGTTAAAACGGCTCTTTTAGGCGATGGTACTTCCATCAACCAAGGTGACCTATTCAACAATATCAAATACTACGCTCAACAATTTAATGTGACAACGGAAGACCTAAAAAATCTGAGTATTGCTGCTTTAGTAATGAAAATGCAACACAATGCTACAGAAGAAAATCAAGGGCTATTGGGAACAATCTCCGATGCCGTACAGCGTTTAGGTATAGGAAATAAGAAATTATCTTAACAAAATACAGTAGTCACTCTTTTTTTAGAAAGAGTGACTTTTTATTCGTTAGACCGCTACCCTATTTTTAATTTACCTCCGTATTAGATTTCATTCTAGTACTAAGTATCCTTTATATATGGCTGAATTAGAAAACCAACCTATAGAATCTTTGGATTCGAATACGTATGAGATTATACAGCGTAGACTTCAGCAACAGAAAAGTGATTTAATCCAACGATTACAAGCACTGAATGATGATCGCAAAGAAGTTTTTACCGCTGTTGATCTGAAACTTATCGCCAATCAACGCATTACCACGGAAAACAATTGTACAGCTCGAGGGATTATTGCCTTTGACAACCTTTGTATTTTTGGGTATAATGTACACTTTGGATTGAAAACTGCCATCGAACTTAGCGATGTATTCAGTATCTATCGCTTTGAGAACAATCAGTTTATTCCTCAACCGTTGGATTTTATCCACGATGCAACCTTTGTTGAAGACTATAAAAATTTATATAAATACTACAGAGACTCCATTTTCAATCGATTTCAAAAAACAGAGAACTACCTCTATATGGTTTTTCAAACCAGTAAGAATATCGATAGTTTAAAGGCTTTTAAGTGGTTGATTAAAGACAATCAACTGCATTATCAGGATGATCGCAGCATTCACGAAGTAGTAAAAACGCCTCAATTTGAATTTGATTGGAATAAAACAACCCTTGAAAACAGACGATTAGGGGTACACCCACACGTTTCTATTCAGGACAAAGTTTTTATTGAAGCAGTCGGCGGTGACATTACCTTTAAAATTGAAGACAATACGAGCAATGGACAAGGTATTTATTCAGAGCCCGTAAAAAATATTGATCAACAATTGGACGATGCGGAGTACTACTATGCAGACTTAGGAAACTTTATCAGCATTCGCATTAAGCCGTATCAGGAGGAATTCCGCGCCTTCATCTTCAATACCAAAACCAAACAAGTCATCAATGTACCCGCCTTGAATCACACGGGAATTTTACTTCCTGATGGACAAGGGATTATTTTTTCCAATGGGTATTATTTACAAAGTGGAGAATACAAGATTTTTGACAACAACATCAAAAACTTGGAATTCATCAAGCAGATTCCCTCGCATAATGGGGAGGATTTCTTGTATATTTTTTATCAAGCCGAACATCACATCTATACCTTGATGTCGTATAACATCATTAAACAACAAATCGAAACGCCAATTGTTTGCAGTGGATTTACGTTGTTTAACGATGGAAAGCTCATCTATTTCCGTTCGGAGAACGAAGCAGTGAAACACCATGTGGTTCAGATTTGGGAAACTCCTTATACGGCTACATTAATTGAAAACAAGGAGCAAAAAGAAAATCAGCTCTATAAAATAGGCAACAAAGACCTTGTAAAAGCGATGGCTGAATGTCAAGAGATTATTCACCTCATCGACAAGGAAGATTCATATGAGGGGCTTTATGATGATATTGCAAAGAAAGCGAATGACGTTATCGACGCTTACTATTGGATTAACACAGCAGAGACTAAGCAGCTAAATGAACCTTTAGATCAAATTAAACGCATTGCTAATACGGCCATTGATGAATTTGAAAAGGTACAAGAACAACGCAAAAGGGCCGCTAATCGATTAACAGAATTAAAGGGAATTGTTGAAAAACAGCTATTCAATGTAACCAATGCTAAAGGCAATACCTTGGAAAGCTTGGTTCACTTACTTGCTGAAAACCGAAAGCTCTTGGGTGAGATTATCAGCTCGCGTCAAATTAAATACATTGACGTTGCCGTTTTAGATGGCTACCAAGAAAAATTGGGTAAAACCAATGCAACCCTTTCTGATAAAACGATTGATTTTCTCTTACAAGAACAAGCCTTGCTTCCCTATGAACAGAAAGTACTCGATCAAAAAGAGAACGTGCAAGGGGTGACCAAAGTAATTGATGCCAATGCTATTGACAACAGTTGCAAATCGATTTCGAGTGAATTAGAACTATTGATTGACATACTCAACAGTTTAAAAATAGACGATACTACACAAGCAACAAAGATTATAGCCAAAATATCCGTTATTTTCGCCTCGTTGAATGAAGTACGCGCTCAATTGAAACGCAAAATAGATGCGTTGCGCACCAATGAGTCTATTGCAGAATTTCACGCTCAACTTACACTACTCGATCAGAGTATCATCAACTTTTTAGAACTTTCCAATTCACCTGAAAAATGTGAGGAATACCATTCAAAAGTGAGTGTTCAAGTAGAAGAACTGGAAAGTAAATTTGCCGATTTTGACGAATTCATCTTAAAAATCGCCGATAAACGCGAGGAAGTATCCAAAGCTTTTGACACGAGAAAAACACAACTCGTTGAACAAATCAATCGACGTACCAATGCTTTAGAGCAAATTGGCGTTCGCATTTTAAAAAACATTGAAAACAAATCGGCTTCTTTTAAAACAAAAGAAGAAATTTTGGCTTTCTTTTCTACAGATTTAATGGTAGACAAAGTACGTCAACTGATTATTGAACTGCGTGATTTAGGTGATGTTTCCAAAGCAGAAAACTTAGAGAACAGTGTAAAAACAAGTCAAGAAGATGCCTTGCGCACACTAAGAGACAAGCAAGATTTATTTGTTGATGGCGAAAATATTATCAGTTTAGGCACACACAAATTTGCAGTAAATAAACAACCGCTTGACCTAACCATTATTCGAAAAAATGATCTTTTGTACTACCACTTGACAGGAACGAGCTTTACTTCGCTCATTCAAGAGGATAGCTTATACGCCTATAAAGAAATTTGGAATCAGGATCTCGTTTCGGAAAACAATCAGGTATACCGAGCGGAATACTTAGCTTATCAGGTATGGCAATCCTCGGCCAATACGGCATTGACTACCGTACAAGAAGCAATTAAACTGCGCGCAGAACAAAATTATGCTGAAGGTTATCTCAAAGGTGTACACGATTTTGATGCTTTAGAAATTACACAAGCGCTTTTACAATTAAAGGCAGCCTTGGGTATTCTTACCTATAGACCTGCTATTCGCGTATCGGCTCAGCTTTTTTGGTATCAATTAAAAGAAGAATGGAGCGAAACCTTGTTGAAACAAATCAACAGTGCAACTGCCGTACAAAAACTATTTCCTTCTAGTTCAAACTACCAGTATATTTTGAATCAAATAGAAGAATTGTACCTGCAATGGGAATCGCCTTTTCGTCTGCTTGATTCTCAACAAACTGTAGCTCAATACTTGTTTGAAGAATTTGCCGATGGCACGTATTTTACAAAATCCAAACAAGCCAATCAACTCAAAAAAGAGTTTATTGCCTTTTTACAACAGCACAATGCACTCGTTACTTTTGAGCATGATAGTCAAGCGGAATTTCTAACGACATTGGATCGTTTCTACCTGATTCAAAATTGGTTGTATTCGTATTTGGATCAGCAGGCTGAATCTAAAGCATTACATAAATACGTCGACGAGGCTTGTTGTTTACTTCTCTTTGAGAAACACTACAACTATACCGTAAAAGAGAGTGAGGATCAACAATTAATCAAAACACTCAAGGGTAATCATCCAATTCTTGTTCAAGACACCTACCTCCTTGACTATCATTTATACATGGATAAACTAGCGTCATTTGAAGCAACAAATGTACCTTTGTTTCGCACATTTCTTGCTACTAAAGAACGCTTGTTGAGTGAATACAAACAAAGTTTAAAAATCAACGAATTAAAACCGCGTGTTTTGACGTCATTTGTCCGAAACAAATTAATTAATGAAGTTTACTTTCCGTTGATAGGAAATAACTTGGCCAAACAAATTGGCGTCCATGGAGAAAATAAACGCACGGCGCGTATGGGCATGTTGCTTTTAGTTTCACCTCCTGGCTATGGAAAAACGACATTAATGGAGTATTTAGCGAATACCTTAGGATTGCACTTTGTCAAAATCAATGGTCCGACAATTGGGCATTCCATTACCTCTATTGATCCCAATGAAGCAAAAACCTCAGGCGCTAGAGAAGAATTAAAGAAAATAAACTTATCCTTTGAAATGGCAGATAACGTGATGTTGTATTTAGATGATATACAACACTGTAGTCCTGAATTCTTGCAAAAATTTATCTCACTGGCCGATGGTCAACGCAAAATGGATGGTATTTTTGAAGGAGAAAGCAAAACCTATGATCTAAGAGGGAAGCGTTTCTGCATTATTATGGCAGGAAACCCCTACACGGAATCTGGAGAAAAATTTCAAATTCCCGATATGTTAGCCAACCGGGCAGACACCTATAATTTAGGTGATGTTATTGGCAGTACAGAACAGCTGTTCAAACTGAGTTTGTTGGAAAATGCCATAGCTGAGAACACCTACTTACAACAATTAAGTGGTACTAGTTTGGATGATTTCTATCGACTGATTAATCACATCGAAACCAAATCAGAAGAAACACTTTCTTTGGAAGGCAATTTTAGTCCACAAGAGATTGAAACCTTCACAGCCGTACTGAAAAAATCGCTGATCATTCGCGATTTGGTGATTAAAGTCAACCAGCAATATATCCTCAGTGCAAGTATGGATAATGCCTATCGCACTGAGCCTGCTTTTAAATTACAAGGCTCCTATCGCGATATGAATAAAATGATTAGCAAGGTAGTCCCTTTGATGAATGACAAAGAAATTGAAGAACTTATTTTGACTCATTATGAAAATGAATCTCAAACGTTAACTTCAGATACGGAGGCAAATCTCTTAAAATTAAAAGAACTGGCACATCAACTTTCAACAACAGAGCGCGAGCGCTGGGAAACGATCAAAGCGATATTTGTCAAACAGAACAAATTGGGCTTTGTGGGACAAGATAATCAAGCAGCACAAGTTTTAAGTCAATTGATGGATTTCAATCAAAACTTAGAACACATTGCTCAAGCCATTAAAATAAAATAATAGAAGAACGACCTGAACCATACAGGTCGTTCTTCTTTTTTATACATTTACTGTCGAAAACAAACAAATTTATCGCTTCTAATTCTCTTTTATGTCAAAGCACCTTGCCCGAATAGCTGTCACGGTTTTATTCTTCTTTTTCGGTGGTATATCCGCCTCTTGGGCCTCGAGAATTCCCACAATCAAAGCGTATTTTGGTGTAAATGATGCTGCATGGGGATTTGTCTTATTATACATTTCAATCGGAACCTTGATTTCCTTGCCTTTTGCGGGAACTATCATTGCAAAATTAGGAAGTAAGCGAGCGACCTTTTATTTCTTACTTGCCTATTTTGTGCTTTTGATTGGTATCGGATATTGGGACATCCTGTGGCAACTCAAGATAAACTTGATTTTTTTTGGTGTTTTTAGTAACCTGACGAATATATCCATCAACACCCAAGCTATTAATGTATCCAAACACTATAAAGGTCAAATTATAGGATCCCTTCACGGCACTTGGAGTATTGGTGGTTTTGCGGCCTCTTGGTTAGGTGCAGAAATGATTAGTAGCTATGTTCCACCCCTGCATCACTTTATTTACTTCTCTACGGTTGGGATTATTGCTTCCCTCTTCCTCTTTAAATTTTTACTCCCTGATACGATTCCCGTAGAACAGGACAAAAAACAAGAACAAAAAAAGAGGAACTGGCCCGATAAGAATTTAGCAGTCTTGGGGTTGCTTGCCTTCTTTTCGATGGTTACAGAGGGTACCATGACTGATTGGTCCAGCGAATACATGAAGCACATTGCCCTAGCGCCGATTGAGTTAGTTGGCTATGGATTAACTGCTTATATGTTTACGATGGCTAGTGGGCGTTTTATTTCCGATTATACCGTTCGAAAATACGGCGAACGCAAAACTTTGTCCGTTTGTGGATTACTAATCTTTTTAGGATTAGGTGCAGCGGTTCTATTTCCTCATGTTTACACGACCATTTTATCGTTTATGGTGGTTGGATTTGGTGTTTCCGCCGTGGTGCCCATGGTGTATCACCTTGCAGGAAATAGCAAAACTATGCCTCCACAACAAGCCTTAACTTTAGTGACAAGTATTGGTTTTATTGGTTTTTTTCTAGGTCCACCCGTAATTGGTTTTATCGCACAACAGGCCTCCTTACAAACCGCTTTTGCCCTTATTGCCTTTTTCGGATTATCCATTACCCTTTTAAATTGCTTTATCAAACTAGACAGTTCGAAATAATTTTATATATTCTCTAACAATTGAATCGCTAAACCCCATACGATTGTCTATTTTTATTTTTATATTTGATCATATTTTAAACTATCATTAATGTTTACATTTTTGCAAGCTTCACCAGATGCAATTACTACTGCCGTAACGGATTTAAACGAAGTAGTAACTCAAGAAAGTCAAATTTCGGCGTTAGATTTTGTTCTCAAAGGGGGAATTTTCATGATTCCTATTATCCTTTTGTTTATCTATACCATTTATCTATCCATTGAGCGATATTTGTATATTCGAAAACAAACAAAATACGACGCAACTGTACTTCCCAATACTCTCAACCTATTGGAAAAAGGTCAAATGGATTCTGTTGAGTTGACGTTGTCAAGAGATAATAATTCCTACACGAAAGTAATTTTAGAAGGAACACATTCAATCGGTAGACCTATTACGGAGATCGAAGCCAATATGGAGCGTTTAGCTACTATTGAGATTGGAAAAATGGAAAAGAAGATGAGTCACTTGGGATTAATCGCCGGTATTGCACCTACTTTAGGTTTCGTTGGAACCATTTTGGGGGTAATTCGTATTTTCTATAACATTAGTATTTCTGAGGATATCAGTATTGCTAATATCTCAGGAGGACTATATGAAAAAATGATCAGTAGTGGCTCGGGTCTAGTTGTAGGTATTATTGCATATGCAGCCTATCACCTATTGAACTCGTCTATTGATAATTATTTGTTGCATACACAACAAACGATTTTAGATTTTATTAATGCAATACAGCGACCAAATGGCAATCAAAAGAAATAAACGCTTTAAAGCGGAAATTGCGACTTCCTCTTTAAGTGACATTATGTTCTTCTTGCTTTTATTCTTTCTTATTTTATCGACATTAGCGAATCCCAATGTGATAAAAATGATGTTGCCCAAAGCGGCATCAAATGAAAAAACGAATAAACAGCACCTGACCATTTCAGTTACAGAAGACAAACGTTTTTTCATCAATAAGACAGAAGTCCCATACGAGGAGTTAGAACAAATGCTCTTAGCAGAACTAGGAGGTAATACAGATCAATCTGTTGTGATTCGAATTCCATTTAATTCACAGATTCAAGAACTTGTAGATGTACTGCAAATTGGTGTAAAACACAACATTAAATTTGTAATAGCTACACAAAAGCAATAAAAAAAAGGAGCGATTGAGATCGCTCCTTTTTTTGTTTAGTTTAATTTAAACTGATATACGATTTTCCCTACTTGTCTTTCGGGTGCTTTATCATTGGGTTGCCATTTCGTTTGTAGTGCAGCAATTTTTGCTTGCTCTAATAAACAGTTGGCTGTATTGGTTGTTCCTTTTACACCGGCTCTGGCATCAACAGTTGTTCCTGCTTGGTTTACCCATACCTCAACAACAACAGTTCCGATCTCGTTACACGTGTATTTTGGAATTGCTTTTACTGTTGCGTTTCTACCCTCTAGTGAATAGCCAATTCCATCCCCTCTTCCGTTACCATGTCCATTACCTACTCCACCACCTGATCCGCTTCCTACGCCAGTACCTGTACCACTACCTACACCAGATCCGCTTCCAGTACCACTTCCAGTACCTGTGCCGTAATATCCACCATTCGTCGATAATCCACCCTGTCCACTTCCTGTTGTACCACCACCACCAGAACCATTTCCGCCGTTCATAAAACTGCTAATCGCATCCTTAGTTGTATTGGAAACATCGGGTTTAGCTGGTGTAGTCGCTTTCTTTTCTGTTGTTTCTACTTTCTTCTCTGTTGTTTTTTTAGCCACATGTTCTGTTTGCTTTTCAACAACGGGTTTTGTTTTTTTTGTTTCTTCTTTTTTAGCTACAACAACAGTCGTTTCCTCCCCTTTTTCATACGCTAAAACTTGCTCTTCTTCTACCGGTTCAGCCTTGGCTATCTGTTGTTCTTCTTCTACTACTTGCACAGGATCTGAAGAGGTCGTTAAATGATCTCCTGGTGTTCCTTCTAATGAAATAGCTACGCCATTTCCGCCACCGCCACCGCCACCAAAATTGGTGTAAGACGTATGGCTATCCATAAATTTAATGAAGAATAAAAGAAGGAAAAGCAATAGCGTAACCCCCAAGGTAATGAGGATCGAAGTTTTTTCTTCTTTTGAATATCTAAAATTCATATTAATTAATGCCTGAGATTAAAACGTTCATTATATCTAACAAATGTACTTATTTTTTTGGTTCAACTCTTTTTCTACCCTTCTTTTTAAGAAGTCATTATCACACTTCCTTTTTCCTCGTCTTTTACAACAGACAACGACAAGGGAATACGCTCTTGCAACTCATCCACATGAGAGATAATGCCTACAATACGATTTTCTTTGTGCAAGCTGCTCAACGTTTCGAAAACAATGTTTACCGATTCAGTATCCTGTGTTCCAAATCCTTCATCAATAAAGAAGAAATTCTTATTGGATTTCGAAAGGCTTTGTACACTTTCTGCCAAGGCTAAAGCCAAGGACAACGACACTTGAAAGCTCTGGCCTCCAGACAGCGTTTTTACACTGCGCGATTTTCCATTGTTTAGATAATCTATAATTTCAAATTCATTGCTTTCATTTAGCTGTAAACTTAGCTGATTATTGGTCAAGCGATGAAAACGTTGATTGGCACTATTGCAAAGATTGCTCAGATAAATACTCGATACATAGTTAACGAATCCAGCGCCTTTGAACATATTATCCAGTAGATTAATATTTTTCAATCGCTTTTCCACTTGATCAAATTCATCCAACAAGATTGCTTTCTCTTTGTAATCCTGTTCCATGCGTTCAATTTCACTTGCTAAACGAACGACGACTGTTGTTTGCTCTTTCACCTGTTGATCCAAGGTTTCCATACGTTGTGTTTGCGCTTGAAATCGCACGGGATCAAAAGCGAGGGATTCTAATTTAGTCGCTAATTGTTTTACCTGATTGCGCAATACTTCGAGCTTAAGGACAAAGGCCTGAATCATTGCTCTTGTTTCTTCTATGGCAATGTTTTTAGCCAAAATCTCCTTGACAAAAATCACATCTTTCAATTGAAAGGTATGAAGCAATTGCTGAATCTGTCCTTGCAGGTTATCTTGAACTTGTGTCAATTCTGTCAAGGTCAACTGTAGATTTTTTTGTTCTGTTTCCAAAGCGGCCAAAGCAGGAACGAGTTGTTGCATGCCTTGCGTCAAGGTTTTATAGCGCTGTTCTACTGCTATAATGTGTTGTTCTTTTGTTGCTATTTCTTGCGCAATGACCTCTTTTTCACGTTGCAATAGTACAGTAAGATTCAACAAGCGAATTTGTTTGGCTTTGGCAGCAATATCCGCATCCATTCTCGCCTGATCCAGTTCTATTTCTGCAAGCTTTGCTGTGTACAACTCCACGTTTGCACGAACACCTTCCGCTTTTTTCACTTGCTGTTGGTAGTGGTTTTCTGCTTGTTCGAGTGCTTCATTGACTTGAACAGCTTGTTTTTTCAACTCTTCCAGTTGTGCTTTGTTCCCGCTCTCAATTTCAGTCCACACAAAAGTAGCTTGCAATTGTTGCAACTGTTGTTGTTTTTCCTCTAGTTGTTGATTGATTTCCCCTTCTTGTACCAACAAGAGATGTCTTTTATCCACTAGGGCTTGAACCTCTCTTTCTCTTTGATTCAATACAAGTGCTTCTTGTCGAAGTTTTTCTTGTTTTTGTTCTAATTCAGCAAGTAAACTCGAAACATCAGCTGAAGCCAGAACAGTAGGATGTTCTAAAGCCCCACAAAGTGGACATGCTTCTCCTTCTTTTAAAGCCGTTGCATAATGCGCTAATTGCTGAGCGACGCGCAATTGATCCAATTCTTGGCTGAGCAACGCTTGAATGCTCTGACTTAATTCTCTTTTTTGAGCTAGATGTAGCTGCCAGTTCTCTTCATTTATAAAATCCAAGGCATCCAATGCCTTAGTCCATTGCTGGATTTCACCCTGTACTTGCGTTTTTTTCGCTTGTCCTTCGTTTCGATTTCGCTGTAGGTGTTCCCACTCCATAAACCACTTATCCAAAGCCATCAAGCGCATGGGATCAATGCGATTGTTTTTTAATGCTTGTACTTGTTGCTCAACCGAAGCAATAATTTGTTGAATTTCTTGCAGTTCTCTTTTGGTTTGCACGACCACTTCCTTGCCTTTTCTCAAGCGTTCACCCAATGCTTTTTGTGCTTCTTCTGTCTGTTTGATGCTTAGAATCAACTGCAATTCAAGAAGTATTGCTTTTTCCTTTTCGAGGGATTCATACTGTTGCTCAACCTGTACAAATTCTTCTTTTACTTTGGTATATTGCATCTGCTTCTCTTGAAGCTCTTTTGTTTTATTAGCTAAAACCGCTTGTTTATCTACAAATTTAGCTGCTGTTTGCTCTTGTTCCTTCAATACAAATCGAAAGGACTTATCGACTTGTTCATATTGAGCTAATTCTCGTTGTTGTGATTGAATTTGGCCTTCTTGTGCTTCTAAACTGAGTAGTTCTCTTTTACTAGTTTCCAAGGTTTCGAAATCACTTTTTACGGCATTTAGCTGTTGAAAGAGTTCTTGTTCTTTTTTAAAAGTCTCCAGTAGTTGATTGAGCTGTTTTTCCTCTGATTGATGTAGCGTCTTTTTTTCTTCAATCTGCTCGATGGTCAGTAAAGTAAAGCGCTGTAACTGTCCTTGCAAATGATCATAGCGTTGACGTGTTGTACTATATAGAGCTTTTGTTTTTCCAGATAAATCAAATCGATCTAGACCAAAAATCTCCTGCATCATTTTCGTTCTATCCCTTCCTCCTAATTCAATAAATTCTTTGAACTTACCTTGTGGGATAATAATGGTGCGTTTAAAATTTTCATAGCTCAACCCGATTACTGCTTCAACATTTAAATCGGGTAACGGAATCCACGCCTCTTCTTTCCAATGATACAAAACTGCATCTCCTCGTTTAACGTCTTCAAAACGCTTCGAATTTCGTTTAAACTCTCTGTAAATACGATATTTTTCTTCCTTAAAATTAAAGAATTCAAAATCAATCGTCATGCGATCTGATTTTAAATTCATCATATTATATGCGCGTTTATCTTGGGCATTTAATCGTTCACTCTCTCCATACAATCCGAAAGATATGGCTTCTAAAATAGACGATTTTCCTGAGCCTACCTTACCGAAAATGCCAAACAATCCCGCTTGAATCAATTGGGTAAAATCAATGACTTGTTTTTCTTGGTAGGAATAAAAGCCTTCTAAAGCTAGTTTAATAGGTATCATGCGTACGGTTAGTTTATAATTTCATTGAACAAATCCAGTAATTCGCTATTGGGTTCTTGTCCATTGTTTTTTTGTTTGAAGTAATCGGCAAAAAGTCCTTGGATATCTTGTTCTAAATTTACCTGTATACTTTTATTTCCCTCTGCTTGATCTTGGAGGTTCACAACGGGAATAATGGTGATAATTCCATCGTGAGCTTGGTTAATTCGCTTAATATCATCTGCTTTTAAAAAGGTATCACTAACGAGCGTTAATTCTACCAAGTGATTTGGATTTTGTTGGAGCCAATCGACAGTCTCATCAACGGAAAAAAACTTTTTACGCGTTAAAGGTCGTCCTTTTGTCAAGGCTATTTTTTGATAGGTTGCCGTTTCATTTGGAGCTACTTCCACCATCATGATATACTTTTCTTGTCCTGCCTCGCTAAAGCTATAACACAAAGGGCTACCTGCATACACAACTGGGCGATCGACTTCTCCTAGTTGATGTGCGCGATGCAAGTGACCTAAAGCGGTATATTGAATTTCCTTGGGAATACTATCGCTGTAAATCAAATCTGCATTTCCGATTTTTAATGGTTTTTCTCCATCGGGTTCCTCCAGTTCTTCTCCTCCTTTTTTCATCATATACAAATGAGAAATTAAGAGGTTTACCCCTTTCGTATCGCAATATTCTGTAGCCAATCCTTGCCAATTGCTCTCCAATACTTCATTTAAAGCTGTTGTTTTATCCGCGACATTCAACGCCTTTTTCAATCGCACTTCATTGGCATAAGGCGTGTGAATAATACGGATGGGAAAAGGGAGATGTGCTAACTTTAGCTCAATAAAACCTTCTACAGCATGGATTAAGGTAAAAGCATCATTGTCCTCTAGGGGCTGAACTACCGTGTTGGGCAAGCCAACCAAAAGAATTCCACAAGCGCGGGCTAGAGGATCGGGAGCGTCAATTCGCTCAGGACTATCGTGATTTCCCGCAATAGCCAAAACAGGTCGCTGTCCGTTGCGCGTCAAACGGCGAAGCGTTTTATAAAATAGATCCTCTGCTTCAATTGGTGGATTAAATGCATCAAACAAATCACCTGCAATCAGGATGATATCTGCTCGCTGCTCGTCCGCTATACCACAGATTTCATCCAATACCTCTTTTTGCTCCTCGATTCTTGAAAAATTATCCAATCGCTTTCCTAAATGCCAATCTGCTGTGTGTAATATCTTAACTTTCATTCTATCCTTGATGTTTACCTCTCAAAGATAAAGGATAAATCAAGCAATCGCTAGCGTTTTATTTCATTTCAGTACACCAAAAAAAGGGAAATAAAATACTACTTTTGTTTTAAAACCCCCAGAAAATGAAAAAAGCAGTATTTTTAATTAGTAGTCTGTTCGCTTTACTCTCTTTTATTTCTTGTAAAAATAAAGTGGAAGAAGTCCCTCTGCTAACTAATCCAGATGAAATAAATGCGCATAAAGAGATTTTCACCTCCCTTGTCAAAACAGTATATTATGCTTTTGAACATAGCGATGCTTCTTTACTCTTTGAAAATTTAGATCAAGAATCTATTCAATACTACAACCGTTTACTTCAAAACACAAAAACAAAAAAAATACAAGGTTCTTATAGCGAAAAGAGCGATTGTATAGTGGCTCTTATGCTTCTAGAAGATGAAGAACTTCAAAAAATAGATGCGCAACAGTTCCTTCAAGTCCTATTAGACTATTATAAATTACCTGAATCAGCGTCTGAATCAGACAAAGAGAACATGATTGTTAATCTCGACGACCTCGAAGTTCGTGGTCCTATAGCTACTGCACATACTTCAAAACTATATCCCCTAAAATTCATTAATGAAAACGAGCAATGGAAATTTAACATCTTAATTCGATTAGAGCGAATGAGTGAAATAACGCTGGAATTAAATAAAAATAATAATATCACTGAAAAACAAGCCTTATTAGATATTATCCAACATGGTCACTATGAGCATAATTCTAATATAAAACGATCATTTGACGAGGTCTGGTTATTGATAAACTAATACGATTCAATCAGCTATCATAATAAATCCTTTTTTATATGAGCGAATTATCCATTGCTCAACTCCCAAAATAAAACAGTAATTTCTTCTTTGATTAAAAATTCTTGCCATTAGAACGAATTTTAAACTTATAATTTGTTGTTTTCAATTATCAGTCTCTTTTTTTTGTGAAAAACAAGTGAGCCATCGATAAAAAACGGTAAAAAAAGTAATCGCCATTTTAGCTTTATTCGCTTTATATGCATGTAAAGGCACCGAACAAAAACCAGTTGTATAGCCAACGGAAGCAGTAGAGCGCATCAATATTGCAGAAGCGGAAGCTCTTGTGGGAATATCGATCGATAATGTTCTTATTGCTTCCTCCACCACGCCATGATTCGTTACTACAACAAACGTTGATTGACGGATTGGTAAAGTGTGAGTACATAAGTAGATGGTTAAGGGTTTGTAAGGGGTTTGTAAGGGGTAACATTGGTAAAAAGGCCTAAAACCCTTGTACGTATTAACTATCCCCTTACAAACCCTTTACAAGTACTTTGCTTGTTTACTTCAAAATAATGAAATTCAGTTATTTATAGGTTTTTGTTTCGAAAAATAATGGAAAAGAACTCTTTGTTTAGATTTTTTTTGCCTTTGAAAAAATAGAATACCACTAAGTAGGGCAATAACAAGGGGTTGCCAGTTGAGCAAAATATCTCGTGTCATCCCAACACAAACAGCGACAATCAAGGCAACATTCACAAAAAAACCTCACCTAAAATTAGATGAGGTTCTATCTTGTAACGCTTATTAGACAGCTTCTTTTTTTATGTGAACTGTGAACTAAATCTCACATCCTTCAGGTCCACATGCATTGGCATCCTGATCGCCTTTCATTTCAAATTTAGGTTGGCTCTCTTCGAATGCTTGGGTAAGTGCTTCTGCAAAGGTATCAATCGGTTGTGCTCCTGATATTCCGTATTTTCTATCTACGACAAAGAAAGGAACACCAGAAATACCCAACGCTTGAGCTTCGTCAATATCATTTCTCACCTCTTGCGTTTGAGTTTCACTTTGCAACAAAGCGACTACCTCCTCTTTATTCAGACCGATTTCTGTTGCTAATGCTGTTAGCACCTCAAGATCACCTACATTCTTTCCTGCTGTAAAATGCGCAAAGAATAAAGCTTCTTCCATTTCATTTCCCTTGCCGTGTTGTTGTGCAAAATGAATGAGGCGGTGGGCTCTGAATGTATTTACGGGTATGGCAATATCTTGTCTAAAGTCAATTCCCACAGCTGCTCCTGCTTGTTGTAAGTGATTCATCATCCCTTCGATTTGCTCTTTGGGCATTCCTTTTCGTTTTACTAAGTATTCTACTGTTGACTCAGAAGCTCCTTCTACGGGTAAAGTAGGATCTAATTGAAAACTCTTCCACTCTACTTCAATCTTATCTTTAAAAGGCAGTTGCTCTAATGCATTTTCAAAGTGTTTCTTTCCGACATAACAAAAAGGACACATCACGTCTGACCATATTTCTACTTTCATTTCTCTACTTTTTTAAAATTAAAATAGGGGAAATCAACTACCCCCCTATTTCTCAAATATACGATTTACCGCGGACTTCTACCTACACTTTTAACAGATCCGCTCACGCCTTTCACATCAATCCACCGAATATAAAAAGGTTACCTTACAATTTGACCATTTTTAATTTAACAACGCTAATTGATATTAACATTTTTTTAATATTTTTAACCTGTAAAAATAACCTGTAACTATGAAACACCTTTACCTCTTTTTACTTTTTATACTAACGGCTATTTTATCCCATGCTCAAATAAGAAAGCAAGTCTTTTTTATCGGGAATAGCTATACGTATACAGAGAATATTCCAAGACTCATTCAGCAGATGGCGCGATCAACAGGAGACTTTCTGGACTATGAAGAACATGTTCCCGGTGGCTCCTCTTTTCAAGATCACATCTACAATGATGCGGTTACCGCCAAGATCAATAGCAAAGCTTGGGATTATGTAGTCTTACAGGAACAGAGCTTGCGCCCTGCCTTAGGCGATAACTACAGTGTACCTTATGCACGAATATTAAATGACCGCATTAAAAACTCATCTCCTTGTGCCAAAACCTTGTTTTACATGACTTGGGGACGAGAAAATGGAGAAGCAAACTTGTGTAACCAAGGGATGACTCAGATGTGTACGTACGAAGTCATGGATGATAAAATCTATGATACATATATGTTAATGGCGTTAGATAACAGAGCGGAAGTCTCGCCAGTAGGACGCGTGTGGCGAAAAATTCGCGAACAATATCCAGCGTATAAATTGTATAGTGAAGATAAATCCCACCCATCCTTACTGGGGTCTATGGCTGCTGCTTATACCTTTTATACTGTGTTGTTTAAAAAAGATCCTACTTTAGTTCCTTACAATACAGGTATAACAGTGGAACAAGCTACAAATATCAAGCGCATTGTGAAAGAAGTTGTCTATGATGATTTTGAAAAATGGTATATTGGCGTACACTACAACAAATCGGGATTTGAGTATGAAATTATTGATGCTCCTACAGTTCAATTCACCAATACCACCCCTAATGTAGAACGAATTAGCTGGGATTTTGGTGATGGTATTACCTCAACAGAGTCCAATCCCCAACACCGTTATGAAGAATTAGGTCAATTCACAGTAACCTTAACGGTGACAAGCTGTAATGAAACCTATACGGTACAAGATATAGTGACCATCGAAACACTCAGTATAACCTCATTTGAAGATCTTGACTTTGCAGTATACCCTAATCCTACTAGCGAGTCACTCTTTGTTCAGCTTGATAGCGAGGCGTCTTTTATGATTTTTGATAGGGCTGGTAAACAACTCAATAGCTCCGTAACCCATCAAAATGGATCCTATCAACTGGATGTGCATCACTTGGCAAAAGGGATTTACATTCTTCAAATAAAAACAGCAAAAGGGCAAGAACAAGTTAGATTTATTGTAAAATAATTGACTTATTTAAGGAAAGAAAAGAAATCATTCAATTTTTTTACCTAGTTTTACAACTGTGTATAAATTAATTATTAATTCACCTTATACATTTTTTATACAGTTGTCTATTTATTACCCAACCATCAACTTTATAGAGTAAAAAAAAGGAAGCCTACGAGCTTCCTTTTTTTATGACCTAAAAACATATAAATCAATAGCAAACAACTGCTATTTCTTACTTCACCCAGGTATCTTTTCCGGCAATAAGCCCAGAGATTAGCAGTGTTGCAGCCATAATTAATAAAAAGACTAAGGAATAGATCCAATCTTTAGAAAAATCAAATAATGCTCCAAAAATCGGAGGACCACAAGCGGCAATTAAATAACCGAAAGACTGAGCCATTCCCGATAACTCTGCTGACTGTACGGTACTTCTCGTACGCAAAACGAATAGCAACATTGATAAACTAAATGCTAATCCACTAGCAAGACCAATCATCACGCACCAAACGACAATATACTGCGTTTGGAAAATAATAATTCCACTAATTCCCACCATAAACAGAACCCCTACGAGTAAAGCCAATAACTTTTGGTTGTTCATTTTACTTGCAATAATAGCACCGATAAAAGTCATGGGTAATTGAGCAAATTGTACATAGGATAAAATCCATCCCGAATCTTCGACAGACATGCCCCAGGTTTGCATTACTTTAGGCAACCAAGCAGCTAAACAGTAAAACAAGAGCGATTGTACTCCCATAAAAACGGTTACTGCCCAAGCTAACCCAGACTTATATAAGTTGACTGTTTGTTCTTCAATGGCGAAATCTCCCTTAACAGTATCTACTTGTTTTTTCTTTACTTGTGGAATCCAAACAAAGATTGTCACCAAAGAAAGCGCTAACCAAATACCAATAGATCCCTTCCATCCCATGCTCGTATATGAACCTAGACTAATACTAAAGCCAGCCGCTAATGCAGCCGTTAAATTCATAGCGACAGAATAAATTCCCATCATACTGCCCACCTTGTGTGGAAAGTTGTTCTTAATAAAAGCGGGCATTAATACATTACCCACTGTAATTGCTGTTCCCACTAGAGCGGCTCCTAAAAACAGGGAAACAATATTTCCCAATGGACGGATAAACAAGCCGATGCTCAATAAAACTAAGGAGATCAACAAGACCAATTCCATACCATACTTGCGAGAAAACTTGGGAACTAATCCCGATAACAGCGCAAAGGCCATCAACGGTATGGTGGTAACCAAACCTGCTGTTGTATTCGATAAAGCCAGTGATTTGCTAATTTCCCCAATTACTGGACCAACTGCAGTTAATGGAGCACGAAGGTTAGACGCAATAAAAATAACGCCTAAGAGCATGAGTATTTCTTTCGCTTTTGACACCTTTACCACTCCCTTATCATCTGAATGATTCATTTTTTATTTTTTGAGTTTGTTTTTAAAGCACAAAATTATAAGGAATTAAATGATTATATTCGCCATATATCAAAACTAAAACGACAAGCATGAATGGACCTGAATTAGTGGATCAAGTCAAAAAAAACGGTTTTGTTTGGCATGCGGAAAATTGGAAACACAACAATGAGTTTCACCATCATCACAAGGCTCAATTGGTCTTTGTTGATTCGGGTTATCAATACTTGCATACGACGGTCAATCAGTTTTTATTGCCCCAACATCACGCCGCTTGGATTCCATCCAACGTGCCACATAAAACAACAGCTGCTTCAGAATCTGTATCATTGCGTACCTTGTATTTCAATACGGATGGCATGCCTCCATTTTACGATGACCTCTACCTATTCTCAGTTCCCCCTGTACTACGTGAAATGATCATGTACACCGAAAAATGGTCGTTGAATATGGAGTATCGTCAAAGTGAACAAACCTTTTTACTGGCTATTTTAGAGGAATTACCTTCGTTTATTCAAGAATCTATTCCCTTGATTACTCCCGTTCCCAAATCGGCTAATTTAATTGCCGTAACCGCTTTTATTCACCAAGCCTATGGAGCGCCAATTTCTATTGACGATTTAGCTACCAAGGGATTTGTCAGCGTGCGAACCTTAGAACGACAATTTAAAAAAGAAACGGGCATTAGTCTTGCGAAGTACATTCAGATGGTGCGCATCATCAAATCACTGGAATTGCTCAGTGAGGGAGAATTAAACATAAGTGAGATTGCCTTTCGCGTGGGATATAGCAGCGCACAGTCCTACAGCAATGTATTTATGAAATTGTTGGGTAAACGCCCCAGTGCGTATTTTGAACCCCTTGTGAAATAGAGATAAAAAAAGCCAACGAAATCGTTGGCTTTTTATATGTACTAGTTTTCTACAGGTAAGAAATTATATTCTTTTGCGTAGAATAACATTTGTTCTTCAAATGTTTTAGGCTGTTTAATTACGTAATCTGTAACTTCCCCTTTGTCATTCGTTACAGGAACAATATAAGGGTTTACAAATCCTCTATAAGGAGCCGAATTAAATTTCGAATTGCGTTCCAATACTTCTTTGTGAATCGCTTGATCTACTTTTACTCCGTAGTTTTCTACCAATTGTTTTGCCGCTTTGTAATCACCTTCAGATTTGATACGTTGCGTTTCTTTTAGTAATTCTCCGAATAAAGCATGTAATTTTTCATAATCCGTAATGTTGAAATACGTTTTTCCATCGCGAACTACTTTTTCAATCACATTGTCTTTCTTTCCTTTTTCAAAAACCCATGCACTTACCCATTGGCGGTTTCTCATGTGAGCTTCTTCAATATCAGCCCCTGGTTCTAAGCGCACCAATTGCGTCATTAAACCATTTCGGATATAGCCATCATAAGCTGCCATACCAACTGCTTTCCAGTCTTCTACTAGTCCTATTTCTTGTAATTTAGGATTGTATAAGTAGAATAAACCAACTAAATCTGCACGTCCTTCTTCTAAAGTAGAAGCGTAACTTTTTAGGGTTTCTTTTGGTTGACCAATTCCAGGGTTAATTTGTCCTGAAGCATGTCCAATTACTTCGTGTAAAGCCGTATGTAATTTATCTGCTAACTCGCCGTATTTTTCTTCTAATTGCACTTCCTCCTCATCGTGAGCAAATTCTTTCAATTTACCAGATCCACCCGCGTGATTATACGAATCAATGATATTTCCTAACGAAATTGATTTCGACCCATGTTCTGCTCTAATCCAATCCGCATTAGGCAAATTCACTCCAATTGGCGTAGAAGGAGAAGAATCTCCAGATTCTGAAGCTACAATTACCGTTTTATACGTAACTCCTGTTACATTTTTCTTTTTGTGCTCTGGCATCAAAGGAGAATTATCTTCAAACCATTGTGCTTCTTTAGAAAGTACTTCCATCTTTTTAGACATATCAAAGTCTTTGATTTGTACCACACTTTCATAGGATCCTTTATGTCCTAATGGATCGTTGTATACTTCAATAAATCCATTGTTGTAATCAATATTTCCTTCTGTTGCTTCTACCCAAGCTACGTTGTAGTCATCCCATGTTTTTAGGTCTCCCGTTTGGTAGTATTTGATAAGTAGTTTTAAAGCATCCGCTTGTTTTTGGTTTTCAGCTACAGTTACTGCTTTTTCTAACCAGTAGATAATTTTGTCGATAGCTGGTCCATACATACCGCCACTTTTCCAAACTTTCTCTACTAATTTTCCATTTTCTTTTACCACTTTAGAGTTTAACCCTGTCGAAAGTGGACGCAAAGGATCTGGACTTTTCATGTTGTTGTAAAAAGCTTCTACTTCTGCTTCTGAGATTC
This sequence comes from Myroides sp. C15-4, assembly GCF_050522745.1. Classification (NCBI taxonomy): domain Bacteria; kingdom Pseudomonadati; phylum Bacteroidota; class Flavobacteriia; order Flavobacteriales; family Flavobacteriaceae; genus Myroides; species Myroides sp. C15-4. The sequence goes on from NZ_JBMVQX010000014.1 coordinate 31,165, forward strand.
CCTCCCCATAGAAGTTTACAGCTGATCCTTCTACTAAGCCTTTCGCTAGATCTAAATTTACTTTCTTATTATCCACATCATTGAACAAAATGTCCACAACACCAGCATCTAATGTTGTTTTCGTTTCAGCTAACAACGTTTCGAAATACGCTTTATCAAAAGCAGGTTTGATTTTATCATTGGAATAGTGGTGGTGAATTCCGTTGGAGAACCACACGCGTTTTACATACACTACGAAGTTTTTCCAGTCTTCGCTTTCTTTATCGCCAGCAAAATTCACATAGATACTTTCTAACGCTTGACGGATTTTTAAGTTGTGTTTGTAGTTTTGGTCCCAGATCATATCGCGTCCTGCGTATCCAGCTTGACTCAAATAGTACACCAATTCTTTTTCTTTTAGCGTCAAATCTTCCCATCCTGGAATTTGATAGCGCAATACTTCAATATCAGCAAATTGATCGACACTAAATTCGAAATTCTCTATTGCTTCCGCTGTTTTATCCGCTTCTTTTTCTTTGTTTTTACCGCATGATAATGCCATTGCCGAAGCCAATACAATACATGCCATTGTGTTTAATTTCATAAGTAATGCTTTATTCGTCTTTCAACAAATATATAAAATATGGGTATACACCGTATCTTTTCTATCCGTCAAAAAAAAAACTATTTCTATTTTTATCCTCCTATTTCTTTAAATAATCATCAGTAAAATGACTATCTGTACTTGGATTATTAAATTTTTCACGGTTGTAATCGTTGGATTTATTTCGGGGAATAGAAAGAGAATGCCAAGCTTCATTTTTAATGAGCTTACCAATATAGACGATTTGTCCGATGTGATAGGGATAATGGGCCAATTGGCGATATAATGCTTCTCCTACCGTATGGTCTTGATTTCGAATTTTAACTATCGCTTCAATGTTTTCAGCGGTAATTGAATCCAATACCTCAAAGAGAATGCTCCATCCTTTCTCCCAATTGGTAATTAACTCATGTCTATTGTAATCGCCTAGGGCAAATTCACTGTCGCGATCTCTCCACTGTTTTTCGCCATCTTCTGTAAAAAAATTGGTAAAGCGAGAGGCTAAATTGCCTGAAATGTGGCGCATCAACATAGCGATTGAATTACTTTCTTCATTGTATCGCCAATTCAACTCTTCTTGTGAAAGAAGGAGTATTGTTTTATCTGCTAGCATACGGTAGTATTCAAACTGCTTGCGAATGCCTTGTACTTCCTGTATTGTCATGGTTATTTTTTTGATTTCCTCTAATTTACTTCATTTTATAAAAAAATAAAACGTTCTGTAACAAAAAACAACTTGCATAGGTCATACGATTAGCACACAGTTGTTTATCCACTAAAATTAGTTGATTATTAAATGTTTTTTGATTAAATAAATATTTTTTTGGCATAGTAATTGTATTTCTATTAGAAACTTTTTTTCATACTACATTTGCCCTATACGCCCCCCAAAATTACGTATAGGGCTTTTTTTTGATTCTTCTTAATCTCATCTTGGTTTAGGTTTTCCTATTTTAGCTAAAAATCTTTTTTAAACTGATAATTCGCTACAAATGTTTTTTCTTTGCAAGGAATCAACTACAATCTTCCCATGATACTACAAATGGAACGAACCTATTTTAGAGCACTTACCGCTCAAGATGAAGCCGCTTTATTAGAAATTTATTCAGACAAAGATGCTATGCAATACAGAACGAGTCTGCCTTTTGAAACCCTTGAAGACGTTAAAGCTTTTCTCGATCAAGTAGAACGCGAACAAGCTTCAGGAAAGAAATTCCGTTGTGCCTTTGTACACGGTGAAACCCATGAACTAATGGGTACTGCTGTTTATACCTATCTCGATGCTGAATCAGTAGAAATTGGATTTTCCATCGGCAGAGCGTTTTGGAAAGGAGGCTATGGGACAGAGGGAACTTGGGGATTAATCGAATTGATTAAACAACGCGAACCGCAAATTAAACGCATTGTCGGTATCGCCAAGACAGCTAATGAAAAATCCGTTCGCATGATGGAACGCATGAATTTTACTTTTATTAAACAGAAAGCAGACAAGAGTTATTTTGAATATTGGGTTTAGTTGGTAATGCGTAAACGGTGAACTGAAACTGAACCGTTAACAAACTTGTCCAGTCCGATTTATTCCAATAAATTTGCGGCAATTGATTTCAGCTATGTCCTTATTTGCCCGTTCTGTACACCCGATATACAACCTTCAGTTTATGTTGGTTTGTTTGAGTTCTTTGTTATTTTCTGCTAGTTTCAACATGTTAATCCCCGAATTACCCGATTACTTATCGAGTTTGGGGGGAGCAGAATACAAAGGTTTAATCATTGGTTTATTTACCATTACAGCGGGAATTTCACGACCTTTTAGCGGTAAGTTAACCGATAAAATAGGGCGTGTTCCCATTATGGCCATTGGCTCTATTGTCTGTTTTATTTGCAGCTTGCTCTACCCTATTTTAACTACGGTTTCTGGTTTCTTATTCTTGCGACTCTTACATGGATTTTCTACGGGTTTTAAGCCCACGGCAACAGCGGCCTATGTGGCTGACATTGTTCCAAGAGAACGCTGGGGAGAAGCATTGGGACTACACGGGATTTGCTTTAGTACAGGAATGGCCATTGGTCCTGCCATTGGAAGTACTATTAAGATTTATACCTCGATTAACTTTTTATTCTATACCTCAGCTTTATTTGCTCTACTCTCGATCTTGATCTTGTTGAATATGAAGGAAACCCTAGAGAAAAAAGAAAAATTCTCTTTCTCTCTTTTTAAAATTTCACGCAAAGACTTGTTTGATTTTAATGTACTTCCCGCTGCGTTAGTTACGTTTTTATCCTATATCGCCTATGGGGTAATCTTAACGCTAATTCCCGATTGGACGGGGCATTTAGGTTTAGAGAATAAGGGCGTTTTCTTTATGATCTTTACTGTTTCCTCCTTGTTGGTTCGCTTCTTTGCAGGAAAAGTATCCGATCGTTATGGCCGTGTCTTGATTATTAATATCGGCTTGGTTATCCTATTTATTTCACTGATGATCATTGCCTTTTTCCAAACAATCAACGGCTTATACTTGGGGGCTTTTGTTTATGGTATATCCCTAGGAGTCTTGTCTCCTGCACTAAATGCATGGACCATCGACTTCAGTGCGCCAGATCAACGTGGAAAAGCCGTTTCAACCATGTATATTGCCCTCGAAGCGGGTATTGGGGGAGGTGCGTTTGCTGCAGGCTGGTACTACAAAGATCACATCGATCACATTCCAACAATTATGTATATCAGTTCGGCTATTATTATACTGAGCTTAGTCTATATGCTTACTAGGAAATTCAAGACAAACTAGCTGGCAAGTGTTCGTTCATTGCGCGGTTCCTTCGTTGTGCGGTTCGTTTTTCGCGCGGTTCGTTCGTCGCGCGGTTCGTTCGTCGCGCGGTTCGTTCGTCGTGCGGTTCGTTCGTCGTGCGGTTCGTTTTTCGCGCGGTTCGTTCGTCGCGCGGTTCGTTCGTCGTGCGGTTTGTGAAGAACATTCTTACAACGTACAAAAAACAAAGAACAAAGAACAAAAAAAAACTACACAAAATATTTCGCAGGTGTTCTTCCTGTGTGATTCTTAAAAAATTCGATAAAAGCGCTATCAGAAGAGAATTCCAATTGATCACTTATCTCTGAAATCACTGTGTTTTCTGCCAGAAGCTCGATCGCACGATATACGCGCCATTGCTGACGCCAAGCTTGGTAGGACATATGGGTTTCTCGTTTAAAAATGCGGGTGATTGTCTTTTCACTTGCCCCTACATATTGGGCGAGTTCATGCAAGAATGGAGGTACTTTTTTCTCCAACATAAAAGCAGCCATCCAAGATTGTAGGCGATAATCCGAGGGGATGTCCAACTGATAGGATTCTTTTTGGGCTTGGTGGAATTCATCCCAAAATACGGTCAAAATATTGTGTTGAGCTGGTGTATATTCTCCCTCCCATCCCCACTGGCAAATACGCTCAATAACCTCAGCGAGTAAAGGTGAGACCACGCGAACTTCTAATCCTAACGTTTCCACGTTTACTTTTCGAATATCCAAATAGATCGATCGGTAAGCCACCACATTGCGAAAGGTAACGCGGTGTTCCAATCCCGCAGGAATAAACATCAGCTTTTGAGGAGGTAAAATAACCTGTTGATGACGAGTAAGCAATGTCATACATCCACTAGGGGCATAGAGAATTTGAGCATGGGTTTCATGGCTGTGGAAGCCCGAATCGTGCTGTACCAAATCAGAGGCTAATCCAATCACTTCTTGCTCAATCGCTGACAAGTGTAGTTCTTGTTCTTTATTCAAATACGCCATTGTCCTACTTTTGATATTTTTTGTATTTATCCTGTTATAAAGATAACCTTAATTCGTTAGAATTTTGCATCAGAAATAATAAAGAGACATGAAAACAAAATTACAATTGGGCTTTATGGTGGTTTTAATGATGTTTCCGCAGTTTGTAGAAACGATTTACAGCCCAGCTTTACCGAGTATTACGCAACATTTTCAAGTCACCGAAACACAGGCGTTGCTCACTATTAGCACTTATTTTATTGCTTTTGCCTTTGGTGTGATTTGGTGGGGCATTCAGAGCGACTACATCGGAAGGCGAAAAGCAATGATTTGGGGCCTAAGTACCTATATGGTTGCCTCTTTAGTCGCGTTAGTTGCTCCGACTTTTGAAATTGTATTAGTTGCTCGAGTTATGGCTGCTTTTGGTATTGCTGTTGGTTCTGTAATTACCCAAACCATGATGCGTGATGTTTATACAGGAGCTGAACTAAGCAAAGTGTTCTCCATCATGGGAATTGCCTTGTCAATCAGCCCTGTACTAGGGTTGTTATTGGGTGGTTTAACCGTTTCGACTTTTGCGCATTTTGGCGTTTTTGCACTACTGGCCGCCTTGGCCTTGGTTTTGGTCATCAAAGCGTATTTTCAGCTACCTGAAACCAAGCAAACCCAAGATAAAATTACGCGAACTGCACTTTTTGCCCTAGCAAAAAAAATGTACACCGATCGCAGCATCTGGCGCTATGCACTTTTGGTTATGAGTTATAATGTACTGTTGTTTAGTTACTATTCGTTTGCGCCTTTTATCTTTGAATCCAATGGATATGACGCTTCTGTTTATGGTTATAGTGGTGTAATTTTAGCGCTAGGTTCTTTTGTGGGCAGTTACTTCAACAAAATAGGTCTGAGCAAAGGCATCTCAGGAAATACCCTAATCCGAGGGTCCGCAATTTTAGCACTAAGTAGCGCAGGAATTGCTTCAGTTTTAGTAGACTCGATGTGGTTTTTACTGCCTGTACTATTGATTGTTGCCTCCTTTGGAATGGCGATTCCCAACATCTTGAGTCAAGCACTCGTTCACTATAAAACAGCCATCGGTTCTGCAGGTGCTTTATTCGGATTGTTGTATTACTTGTTGATTGGTTTGGGGTTGTATTGCAGTAGTTTACTATCCAATTTTGGATGGGTATTGCTCTTGTTCGCTACTATTGCTCTCTTGTTAGCAATGGGATTGCCTCGCAAAAAAAGTAATTAGTCGCGTGTAGGTATCACCAAACGCGTTACAATGGGAAAGTGGTCTGAATTTCGAAAGTCACTATGCGTTTTAAAGGATTTTACCTCTATACTAGGATCAACAAAAACATAATCAATACGCATCGGGTAATAGGGAAAGTCGTAACTTTTTCCAAACCCGCTTCCTGCTTCGATAAAAGCATCTTTGAGATCCCCTTTAATGTTGCTATACACATACGAAAAGGCGCTATTATTCATGTCACCGCAAATCACTTTGCGGTGGGTGGCGTCTTTCATATGGGATTGAATCAACTCTGATTGCATTTGTTGTTCGGTAAAGGCATTAGAAATACGTCTAAAAATGCGTTTAGACTTCTCCTCGTCAATTTTCTCATGAATATCAGGGCTAATACTAATAGACTGTAAGTGGATGCTATACACGCGTATCGTATCCGAATCAATAACTAGATCGGCAAAAATCACATTGTTATTGGAGTTGGGTAAATTGATTTCTCCTTTATCAATAATGCGATACTTGGAGTAAATGGCTTGTCCCGTTTTAATTTTTTCTCCATGGGAAACAATGTATTTATAGGGAAACTGTTTAAAATCTAAGGCAGCACCTTTTGAGTATTCTTGTAAGCACAGAATATCAGGATCTTGTAAATCGACGAATTCTTTAATTTTCTGTGGAACAAATTCATCGGGAATCCATTTAAACAAATTAAATAGTCGAACATTATACGTCATCAATACAATATCACTTGGCTCCGTAGGCTCATTTTTACCTGTAATCTTATAGAATTTGGTAATAAAAGTAATACCCAAAACTAAGATTAAAGCCGATAGAATCATTTGCCTTTTCACTTGGATTGCCCAATAGACTAGAAACACAAAATTGGTCAAGATTAACGAAGGGAGAATCAAGGTAAAAACAGAGAGAAAAGGAAATAGTTTTGGCGCTAAGAAAGGCAATACATATCCCAATAATGTCCCTATAGCAACAAGGACATTCAAGATAAATACGGCTTTGTTAAACCAAGATAATTTTTTCATTTTTTACTTATTTCCTTGACGAAAAAGAAACTCTTTTTCCTCTTTGTTTAAGCTTTCATAGCCTGACTTACTGATCTTATCTAAAATAGCATCAATTTGCTTTTGGGTTGTTTCTTCTCTATTAACGCTTTTATCTACCTTTTTATTAACGTAAACCTGTTTAAATGTAGATTTATTTTTTGCTGTTCGCTTTTTGCGTTTCGCTAAATCAATGCCATTCTTCAATAATACGGTATATCCTACACCGACCAAAGCACCACCTAGATGGGCAATATGCCCTCCAACATTACTTGAAGACAATTGAAATAGATCGATGATAATAATAAAGGCGGCAATATACATCATTTTTATTCTCCCAATCAAGGCTAGGCGCACTTCCATTTGAGGGGCAAAACTAGCTAAGGCAATAAGAGGAGCCATCACAGCGGCAGAAGCCCCTACTAAACCATACCCCATGGAAAAGAAGAACGAACACACATAATATAATACGCTTCCACCCAAGGCTCCCATAAAATAAACAACCAAAAATTGTCTAGAGGAAAAGAAGGTAAAGAATAGATTACTTACAAAGAATAGCATAATCATATTCAGTAGTACATGCCAAATATTCGCATGTACAAAAGAATAAGAGATAAAGGTCCAAAAACGAGTCAAGGAAGCGGCTCCATCTGCTACAAAAGCGAGATAAGGGAATACGCTGTGGTAAACCGAAGACAAAACAGCAGAAAGTCCAAAAAGCAAGACAAAAACAAGTACATTACTGATAATAAGTAGTTGTACTTTATCCCCTGTTTTTAGCTTTCTCTTTACATCATCTAGTATATTCATTTTACAAATCCCAACGATTTTGTTTGAACTGATTCTTTTTCCAGTAGCGCACGAGTAAGAATCCCGTTAAAGCGCCTCCAACGTGTGCAAAGTGAGCAATTCCTGTTCCTCCACCAAAAATACTGAATCCACCTGTTAATCCGCCGATTAAGTCAATCGCTAAAATGCCAGGTACAAAGTACTTCGCTTTGATGGGTACTGGAATAAACATCATCATTAGTTCAGCATTGGGGAACATATAGGCAAAAGCCACTAAAAATCCATAAACTGCTCCAGAAGCTCCTACAACTGGCGCATTAAATCCACCAATCATCGCCCCTAAATCAGCCGATCCCAAAATAGATTCCCACTGGGTATTGTACATTCCATTGCGCAATAAGTCATAGATATCTGACTCGGTATAACCAGCTGCAACCAATTGACTAACACCTTGTGATACCGAATAGTAATTAACCCCCATATGCAATAAAGCGGCACCTAGTCCTGAAATCAGAAATAATAGATACAAGCGCTTGGTTCCAAAGATCATTTCTAAAGTAGTCCCAAAAGAAAACAACGCAAACATATTGAAAAAGATATGCATGATTCCTCCATGCATAAACATATAAGTCAGCGGTTGCCAAACCTGAAATTTAGGGTTGTCAAAATAATACATCGCTAAATAATCGTAGGTCGCAGGTACAAACTGGCTTCCTATAAAAAATAGAATGTTTATAATCAATAACTGTTTTACTCCTTCTGATAGTCTCATTACAGTATAAATTTTCGTTCAATATCTTCTACTTTCATCGTGATAAAAGTAGGCTTCATAAATGGAGATATGTTGGGCTCTTTACAACCAAATAAAGAGTTGACAATATCTTCTTGTTCTGTTTCGTTTAATATCGTTCCCGATTTGACGGCCAAACTTTGCGCTAAAGTTTTCGCTATGCGTTCAGTTTGAATATAATTGGTTTCGGGAATTCCCTCTTGAAAGCTCATAATCAAATCATCTAGGACAATTTGCGCTTCGCTTTCTGCCACATTTACAGGTAATCCTGATAAGATCACGTGATCGTCACCCATGTTTTCAAAATCAAATCCCATTTGCTTCAACGAGTTTCTAATTTCTTTTAGCAAAACCACTTCATAAGGTGCATAGTATAAAGTTAAGGGAAAAAGCAATTGCTGAGAAACGGCATTGGACTTGGTTATGTTACCAATAAATTTCTCGTACAAAATACGCTGATGCGCCCTACCTTGATTAATAATAACCATGCCAGATTTAATCGGACTGACAATATACTTTCGCTGAATTTGAAAGGTACGCGAAGCCAAGGTAGTCTCTGTGCTCTCATCAAACAAGCTTCCTGTCACTTCTTCTTGCTCAAAGGTAATTCCACTGACATCCAGCGAACTTCCCTTGCCTTTCAACCCCTCAAACACCTCTTGCCACGCTCCCACTTCAGTGGCGGATGACTTTTTAATTTCCGTTTTATTGGACTTACTCGAAAAAAATACGGCTTCATCCGCTTTTCTTCCCTCTTGTTTAAACGAAGAAAAATCAATTGCTGACTTGCTTGTCGTCAACTTGCTTTCAAAAACGTCCGTTTCTTCCTCTTCCGTTTGCGGCTCCTCTTGACGTAAGAATGAACTTTCTTCAAAAGGATTAAATCCTTGCTCAACAAAGTCCGAACGCCCACCACCTGACAAACTACTTGGCGTTTGCTCAAAAGGATTATAAACTTCTTCTGTTGGGTTTAGCCCTTCATTGCTAAAGGGATTGTAATGCGTATCGATTTCGATCAATGGAGTTTCCGCTTCCCTATCTTTAAATTCATAGGGTACATCTAGTCCTTCATCCCGGTGAAAATCCAATACAGGCGCAACATTAAACTGCCCTAGGCTGTGTTTAATCGCCGAACGCAAAATACTGTACAACGCTTGTTCATCATCAAATTTAATCTCCGTCTTTGTGGGATGTATATTGATATCGATGGAATTCGTTGGCACAGTTAAGTAAATAAAATAGGTAGGATGAGTGCCATCTTTTAATAATCCTTCATAGGCTGCTAAGACAGAATGGTGTAAATAACCACTGCGGATATAGCGATCATTGACAAAGAAGAATTGTTCCCCTCGGCTTTTTTTGGCAAATTCTGGTTTTCCAATAAACCCGCGAATCGTAACGATTTCCGTTATCTCTTCGATGGGTACTAATTTCTCATTGGTCTTTACGCCAAACACATTGACAATGCGTTGACGCAAATTTGAACTCGGTAAATTGAATACCTCACTCCCATTGTGAATCAGCGTAAAACTAATAGCAGGATGCACTAAAGTAATACGTTCAAATTCATCGACGATATTTCGAAATTCGACATTGTCGGACTTCAAGAAATTTCGACGTGCAGGAATATTAAAAAAGAGATTTTTTACAGAGAACACCGTCCCTGGAGGCGTTACAGTCACTTCTTGCGAAATCACTTTCGATCCTTCCATAATCAGGTGTGTACCCAATTCGCTATGGCGTAAACAGGTTTTTAGATCCACATGGGCAATAGCGGCAATAGACGCTAGTGCCTCCCCTCTAAATCCTTTGGTATGTAAGGCAAATAAATCTTCTGCTTTGGATATTTTAGATGTAGCATGGCGTTCAAAAGCCATTCTCGCATCTGTTTCATTCATTCCTTTGCCATTATCGATTACTTGAATCAAGGTTTTTCCAGCATCTTTCAGTACCAATTTAATCTCAGTTGCGTCTGCATCCACTGCATTTTCAATCAACTCCTTTACAACAGAAGCTGGGCGTTGAACCACTTCTCCTGCGGCAATCTGATTGGCTACGTGATCTGGTAATAATCGAATGATATTAGACATTTAAAAAATGAAGGTTTTTTTGATTAAAACTTTTAACTCTACTCCTACAAATTTAAAGAAATAAATAGGGGAATTGCTTCCTTAACTATTTTTTCACTTTTTGGATGAGCATAATAAAAAAAAGCCTGTTTTTACACAGGCTTTTCTTTGTTTTTTTATAAACGATTTAAAGCGATCATTTTCAGGGCAGTGACCGCAGCCTCTACGCCCTTATTCCCCATATCTCCGCCACTCCTAGCGAGCGACTGTTCGATTGTATTATCTGTAAGTACACAGAAAATAACGGGAATATCTGCTATTAAATTTAAGTCTTTAATTCCGTGTGTAACGCCTTCACAAACAAATTCAAAATGCATGGTTTCTCCTTTGATCACACAGCCGATCACAATCACTGCATCCAAGTCTTCGAAACGCTCAATCATTCGTTTCGCTCCGAAAACCAGTTCAAAGCTTCCCGGTACATCCCAACGGATCAACCCTTCTTCTTGTAACCCGCAATCTAAAAATGTTTTTTTCGCCCCTTCAAACAAGCCCTCTGTAATCGTATCATTCCAATTGGATACCACGATTCCGACTTTCATATCCGATGCGGAAGGTAATTTTGTTTTATCGTATGCCGATAAATTTTTATTCGCTGTTGCCATATTATTGAGCAAGACCGATTAAAGACTCTACCAACGTTGCTTCCATAGCTGTTGAGTAGTTGTTTTTAACCTCATTAAACAATTTCAAAGCTTCTGCTTTTTTACCATCTTCTAAAGCAGCAATTCCCGCTTTATATAAAAATCTTGGTGTACTGAAATCATTCTTGTTGTGTGCTGCTGCTTTTTTGTAGTAATCAAAAGCATCTGCATGTTGTCCTAGTTCAGAGAAAGCATCTCCGATAGCACCCAATGCTGAAGCACCAATGATCGCCTCAGCGCTCACCACTTTATATTGTTCTAATTGCTCAATTGCTTTTTTAAACTCCCCTTGGTTTAGGTAAGTTGTCCCTGCATAGTAGTGTGCTAAATTAGCCGATGCAGTTCCTTTGTAGTTTTCTATGATTCCCAAAAATCCCAATTTTCCTTCTCCACCGTTTAAGGCTAAATTCAATAGGTTTTGTTTTTCTGTTTCGTTAGTGAAAGCGTCATTGTAATACGATTGTGCCTGAAACATTTCATTTGCTGCTTCGTCATTTTTAGGCTCAACCACAAACTTATTATAACCAACATAACCAATAGTAACTAAAGCAATAGCTCCAACGATACCAAAAATTGCTTTTTGATTTCTCGCTACCCAACCTTCCATTCTATTTGCTCCTTGATCTAAGGAATTAAATACCTCTGCCGTAGTACTGTTAGCAGTATCAACTGAACTATACTGATCAAATTCGTTATCTACCGTTTCGTCTTCCGGTTTAGGAGCTTTATAACCTCTTTTATTATAAGTTGCCATGTATAAAAAGTTTAATGAAAGGCAAAAATATGATTTTTATTGTAATATAAAAGTGCTTACTATTAATATTTTTGATAATTTGCAACCAAATTAGACAATACTATCACTCACTCGTTAAAAACACCTATATTCCCGTGTATTTAAAAAAAATAGATCTTCTAAATTTTAAAAATATTGAAGATAAATCTTTTGAATTTAATGCTAAAATCAACTGTTTTATTGGATTAAATGGCGTTGGTAAGACGAATATTTTAGATTCAATCTACTATATTGCGTATGGCCGCAGCTATTTTAATCCCATTGCCGTGCAAAATATCAAACAGGGTGCTGATTTTTTTGTTATTGATGGAATGTTTGAAAAAAACGGACAGAGCGAACACATCTTATGTAGCTTGAAGAAAGGACAGAAAAAAATCCTCAAGCGCAACAATAAAAACTACGAACGCTTTTCGGATCACTTTGGCTTTATTCCCCTAGTAATTATTTCGCCTTCAGATAGCGATTTGATCATAGAAGGGAGTGAAACAAGACGAAAGTTTCTAGATAGTGTAATTTCTCAAATGAACAGCAACTATTTGCAATTGCTCATTCAACATCAAAAGTTGATTACCCAACGCAATGCGCTATTAAAGAGCTTTGTATCCAACAACTACTACGATCGCGATACGCTTGAGATTTACAACGAACAAATTGAAACCATTGCTCAACCGATTTACGAAATTCGACGCGATTTTCTTCGTGAATTTATTCCTATTTTCAACCAATATCACCAATTGATTACAGGAAATAAAGACGAAGTCAACCTCGTATACGAATCTCAATTGGAACATCATAGTATGCGAGAGCTATTTGATCAAAATATTCAAAAAGATCGCGCCTTACAGTATACTTCAGTCGGCATTCACAAAGATGATCTTGTTTTTTTACTCAAGGAAAGTCCAATTAAAAAATTCGGCTCACAAGGCCAACAAAAATCGTTTTTAATTGCACTAAAGCTAGCCCAATTTGAGTTTTTGAAGAAACAACATGGCATTGCGCCTATTTTGTTGTTTGACGACATTTTTGACAAATTAGATGAACTTCGCGTTCGTCAAATTTTAGAACTAGTGAATTTGGATACTTTTGGACAAATGTTCATTACTGATACACACTTGGATCGAACGGAATCCCTTTTAAATTCGATCAACCAAGACTTTAAAATCTTTACAGTAGAATAAAACAAACGGATTACAATTACAATACGCTATGATTCAAGAAAATATTTCGCTAAAACCCTATAATACTTTTGGCATTGACGTACAGGCAAACCGCTTTGCACAAGCTAATTCCATGGAGGAACTCATCCAACTGATTCAAACAACGCCTGATCAAACGTACTTTATTTTAAGTGGTGGGAGTAATATGCTATTGACGCAAGACATTGAAAACCTAGTAATTAAACTCAATCTTAAGGGGATTGAAATTGTAGCGGAAAATGATGACTATGTTGTTGTAGAGGCTAGTGCAAGTGAGGTATGGCATGATTTTGTTCAATGGACTTTAGCTCGAGATTTTGGTGGCTTAGAAAATTTATCGCTAATTCCAGGTCATGTGGGGACAACGCCTATTCAGAACATTGGCGCTTATGGCGTTGAAATTAAAGACACGATGGTGCGTTGTAAAGCACTGAATATAAAAACCCTAGAAATAGAAGAATTCACCAATGCTGCTTGTCAATTTGACTACAGAGAAAGCATCTTCAAAAAAGAGGCAAAAGACCAATACATCATCCTTTCAGCTACGTATAAGCTTACCAAAAGGAACCACGTTTTACACACCAATTATGGAGCTATTACTAAGGAATTGGAAACAATGGGTGTAACAACACCGACCATTCAAGACATCAGTCATGCAGTTATTGCTATACGCAGCAGTAAATTGCCTAATCCTACCGAACTTGGCAATAGTGGCAGCTTTTTTAAAAATCCTGTTGTTAGCAACGAATTATTTGAACGCTTACAAGCTAAATACCCAACGCTACCCTTTTATCCCGTAAATGACGCCTATACCAAAATTCCCGCTGGCTGGTTAATTGAGACCATCGGATACAAAGGTTATCGAATTGGCGACGCTGGTGTACACGACAAGCAAGCCCTTGTACTTGTTAACTATGGCAAAGCCCAAGGTATTGAACTAAAAAAACTATCCGAAACCATTCAGAATGAAGTTTTTAACATTTTTAATATTCACTTAGAAGCAGAAGTGAATATCTTTTAGATGTATTGCACAAAAAATCGATTATTGATACCTTTGCTCCTCGTTAAAACTGTATATATTCTATGCTCACCATCTTATTTTACATACTGATCGGTATTCTTTTATTTCACGCGCTATACCATGTTGTACTATACAGCAATATCGCTTTTAATGGAGCCTTAAAAAGTAGGCCTACACAGCAAGACCTTCCCGTTTCTGTTGTGGTCTATGTTAAAGATAATGAAGCTGAGCTTCCGCAATTTCTCGAGGACTTACTTGCACAAGACTATACTGCTTTTGAACTTGTTTTAGTCAACAATGCATCAGAAGATGAAAGCTTAGAAATCTTAGAACAATTTGTTGCTCAACATCGCTTTGCGAAACTAGTCAACGTAGAAAATAACGAAGCCTTTTGGGGCAACAAAAAATACGCTTTAACACTGGGAATTAAGATAACTTCTTTTGAAAACTTACTTTTCACAGAACCTAGCGTACGTCCTAATTCACCACATTGGATTGCGAGTATGGCCTCACTTTTTACCACCAAAAAACAAGTGGTAATTGCCCATACGTCTCTAGAAAAAAAGAAAAAAAGTTGGAGTAATAAATACGCAAGGTTCCAGTACTTCTTGAAATCCCTACACAATTTTGTGTGGATTGAAATGGGAAAACCCCTCTATGGCAATAGCTATAACCAAGCGTACAAGAAAAGTCTGTTCTACAAAGTAAATGGATTCATTAAAGAAATGAAAATTCCACAAGGAGAAGAACAAGAATTCATCAGACAAATTGCCACCAAAGCCAATACGGCAATTACCATAGCACCTGAGAGTATGAATCGCTTAGACGAGAAAAGTTCGTGGAATAACGCTTTTAAAATTCAGATAACATACGACTTACTTTTAAAGCGAACTAGCATTTTCAATCAATTCAAAGTGCGCTTCTATCATTTTAGTATCTTAATATTCTACGTTCTACTTGTGTTTCTTTTACTGCACTTATATCAATGGGAAATCGTACTAGCTATCTTTGTAATTCGACATTTAATCAGTACCTTTTACTTTGCAAAATTGCTAAAGAACTTCAATGAAAAAGATTTGGTTTGGGTATTTCCCTTTTTTGAAGTTATCCACATACTATTTGGCCATTATTTTGCGTTTAAACACTTTATCACACGTAAGAAAATTTGAAAACAAGCTCAACAAATCAAAATATAGAAGCGGCAAAACAAGGCGATCAATCTGCGTTTACTTCGCTGTTAAATCAATACTGGTCAGAAGTATATCATTTCATCCTAAAACAATCAGGCAATGAAACGGATGCAGAAGATATTACTATCGAAACCTTCTCAAAAGCTTTTAGCAGTATTGAAACCTATGACGATAAATTCGCTTTTAATACGTGGTTACTCACCATTGCAAGAAACACCCATATCGACTTAATTCGAAAAAGAAAAAACGTACATTTTGTCGATATCACTGATGAAAATCAACAGTACAACAATATTATAGACGATTCTGCTACTATTGAAGATGAATTAATCCGAGAGCAAAATTTAGAAATATTCAAGAATTATATTCGCCTACTAAAACCACATTATCAAGAAGTTATTGAATTGCGATTCTTTCAAGAACTGTCGTACAATGAAATTGCAGCCATCCTCAATGAACCGTTAAACAACGTCAAAATTAAAATTATGCGAGCAAAAAAATTACTCGCAGAAATTATCTTGAAACAAATCGATCAAAATTTCACTATCTAATCCCACTAATACCTAGACCATTTTATCAAAATAGAGTACATATTCTCTTACCCCATTACTTATTTCTCGAAAACTACAAGATACCTTGTCTTCCTATTTTATTTACTCGATCTGTTTTTGTTCTCTAAACACAGTAAATAAGGATCACCTTCATTCAAAGTAGGCTATATAATACAATAACCCTTGTACAAAAGTGGCTAGTCTTTCACACAAGGGACATCAAAAAAGCAACGACAAAAAACTTATCTTATAGTCCACCGTATCGCACAAAACTTCCCAAAATTAGCATTGCCAGACTAATAACCGTTACGGCAATCATGTGAAAAGTCATTAATGGCAGTTTATGTATATTGGTTTTCAATCGAGGCAATACATAAAACTGTGCACTCAACGCCAGGATAACAATTGCGAATAACAAGCTTAATTTAAGTGAAATAACGCGTTCAATTGGCGTTTCAAAGGCAAACCAATGCGCTATTTTTACATTATACAGGTAAGCCATTCGCACACCCGTAATCAACATCACCAGCAAAGCAGGCATGCCAATCCACTCATATCGACGTTCAAAATTAAACAGCTTTTCTACCGATTTCTCCTTCCACACTTGAGGCAATATGACAGTACACAACAATATATGTCCGCCTACCCAAATCGCAGCCCCAACCAAATGGAGAATCAATAAAAGATGTAACTCATTCATAACTTTAGTTTTTATTAGATGAATATAAAACCTTGATTCTACTCCTCCATTTCCCTCTTTTTCTGTCTTTTTGTTTCCCTCGACGTATAAAGAAAACTTGCGGTAGAAAATGGCTGTTTAAACAAAATAATACGAATAGCATTCTTGACTCCAGCCATTCTTTGCTTGTACACAAGAGCCGTCAATCGACGGCTCTTGTTCTCTACAAAAAAATTAATTCATTTTTTGTTCTAGTACCACAGCACTTGGAAATAGTATATTATTCTCTAAATGAATGTGTTTATGTAAATCTTCTTCAAATTCTTTGAGCATCGCAAACGTCACTTTATACGTATTACACGCATCTGCAGGTGGGGTGTAATTATTGGATAAAGCCGCTATTTTTCGGAATCGCTCCCCTTCATTATCATGCTCGTGCATCATCATAGCCACTGGATTTTCAACCGTTCCAAAATGTGGAGCTTCAATTACTTGTCCCGTGATTGTTGCTGATACCATTTTTCGCACAAAAGGGAATAACACCAGTTCTTCTTTTTTCAAGTGCTGACTGAGTTCTTGTGCACATCCCGTAAACAGCTCATTGATTTCAAAGAGTTCTGGATGTCTTTCTCCATGTACTTTACTTAGTTTATTTAAAAACTGTAGCAATACCGGAATTTTTTCTTCCACATAGCGGTGGTGTGTTTTTTCAATGTAATCAGCCAATAAATCCAATGGCCAATGTCTAAAGTCGATATTATTTTCAGCTTGTTGACTTAATACGCGTTCTAATTCACCTAGTAATTCCTCTTGGTTTACCGTCTTTTTTTCACATACCTCATCGAGTGTACGTCCACCTTTACAGCAAAAATCAATTCCGTATTTATTGAATACAGCTGCTGTTCTAAAATCTTCTGCTACAAAAGAGCCTATTGTTCTATTTTTCATGCTTGTTTTTTAGTTTAATTCGACTGTCATTAAAAGACTTTTTTATCCTTTATTTTACTATAAAAAAAGGGAATTGCTTTCCCACTCCTTTACCTTTCCATCAGGTCATGCTTGCACATTAAGCCACTTGTTATAACAACTGACTCTACTATAGCTATCACTTATATTATTGCTTTAAACGCTCTCCTTTTTCCTTTTAGGACCTGTCCAAAATCAAACATCAGAACGAATAGCATATGCACAAGCTTTAGAAAACATAACTTCAACTTTACACTACAAAGATACATCATTTTTTCAAATAAAGGACAAATAAGTCTTTTATTGTGAAATAAAAAAAGCGATAAGTCTTTTCGTGCTTATCGCTTTGCTATTTTCTTTACTTAATTACCTCAATACAAGGGCAACAATCAAGTCTCTTTTTAATTCTTCATTGAGCATCTTGACAATTTTATCCTTGCCATAACCTAGTTCATCTCGAACAATAGAGGAAGATAACTTTACATAGAGCGTGTTCTTTTTAAAAGCGATATCCTGCGTATAAGAAGCGATACCTGGTCCCAATACAACTTTCCAAGCCTCATAGACATCAAACTCATTCAACCCATTGTCTAAATTGTTTTCTGTTCTAAAAAGCTGCATTAAATCAGCTATCCCCTTGCCTTCTCTTACACGAGGACTTACTTTATTGCGTTGATAAGGATTGTATTTACTCACTTTTATTCTTTGATTTGTATCGGATGTGCTCGTTTGTAATAGTATTTAATTTTAGTTTCATTTTCCATCACCATTTTATCTTCACTGATTGACAATACTTGTTCTTCCCAGGTAGAAAATTCGGTTTTGTACTCCAGCCAAATTGCCCCTTCTTTTTCTTTGATAGCAAAAGCTTCGGGTCTATCATTGGTCAAAAACTCCCCATTAAACTGTGGTACTACTTTATAGCGCACCCCAGTTTGATCTTCTTTTAATTCGAAATAATCAATCGTGGCATTAATGGAATAATCTTTTTCGGTTCCATCAGGTAATTGTGCTTTTTCAATTTCCCAATACCCGTTGATATACGCTTGGATGTCGGTCACATCGGCTTTCGATTGACAAGCCTGTAAAAGTACAACCAAGAGCAGGCTAAACATAATTTTAATACTGCGCATCCTCTAGTTTATTTAAAAAACGAATCGACAAATTCGTATTTGTTGAATACTTGTAGATCTTCGATTCCTTCTCCTACGCCAATATAGCGAACAGGAATTCTAAACTCATCAGAAATACCAATCACTACGCCTCCTTTTGCTGTTCCGTCTAACTTCGTCACAGCTAAAGAAGTCACTTCTGTTGCTGCAGTAAATTGTCTAGCTTGCTCAAATGCATTTTGTCCAGTTGACCCATCGAGAACTAACATTACATCGTGTGGTGCATCAGGAATTACTTTTTGCATGACGCGTTTCACTTTAGAAAGCTCATTCATCAGGTTCACTTTATTGTGTAAACGACCAGCTGTATCGATAATCACAACATCTGCATTTTGCGTTACGGCTGATTGCAACGTATCAAAAGCCACAGAAGCGGGATCACTTCCCATTTGCTGACGTACAATTGGCACATCTACTCGATCGGCCCATACTTGCAATTGATCAATCGCAGCAGCTCTAAAGGTATCAGCAGCTCCTAATACTACGTTTAATCCTGCTTTTTTAAACTGGTAGGCCAATTTTCCAATTGTTGTTGTTTTACCAGCACCATTCACCCCTACGACCATAATAACATAGGGTTTTTTATCTTTTGGAATTTCGAATTCAGTCGATTCACCTAAGTCTGTTTCGGACAACAAACTGGCAATTTCCTCTCTCAAAATTTGATTCAACTCTTCTGTTCCAACGTATTTATCACGAGTAACTCTTGCTTCAATGCGATCGATAATTTTCAGCGTCGTATTCACTCCTACATCAGAGGATACTAACACTTCTTCTAGGTTATCTAAAACATCGTCATCAACTTTGGATTTACCAGCTACTGCTTTGGTTAATTTAGAGAAAAAAGACGTTTTAGATTTTTCTAATCCCTTATCTAAAGTTTCCTTTTTTTCTGAAGAAAAAATTCTTTTAAAAAAACTCATAACGTTCCTATTAGTTTGTACAAATATAAAGAATAAAAGTATATCATTTTATAGCAGTTGGCTATAACTTGAAAGGTATACAAATGAAAAAAGCTACCTAATAAGGCAGCTTTTTTTCAAGATATCTAATGGTAAATTACTTTTTACTCAAGAATTCATCTACAAAATCAGGAGCCATAACAGACTCAACAAATGTGTAAGCACCTGTTTTTGGAGATCTAACCATTTTAATTGCTTTAGTCAACTTCTTAGAAGATGTTCTTAAAGTAGCTACGGTTTTCTTTGCCATGACTTAATTATTTAATTTCTTTATGAATTGTTACTTTTTTCATGATAGGGTTGAATTTTTTAATTTCCAATCTATCAGGTGTGTTTTTCTTGTTCTTAGTTGTGATGTATCTTGAAGTACCTGGCAAACCAGATGCTTTATGTTCAGTACACTCTAAGATTACTTGGATTCTATTACCTTTCTTTGCCATCGTTTTCCTTGTTTTTTATGGTCGAATTATTTTACTAATCCTTTTACTCTTGCATCTTTCAATACAGCAGTAATCCCTTTCTTATTAATTGTTTTTAATGCAGTGGTAGACAATTTTAATGTTACCCATCTGTCTTCTTCAGCAATGTAAAAACGTTTTTTAATTAAGTTTACAGAAAACTTTCTTTTAGTTTTATTCATCGCGTGAGAGACGTTGTTTCCAACCATTGCTCTCTTTCCAGTAATTTCACAAACTCTTGACATTATATCTAATCTTTTATTTCAATATTCAAAATCAGGGTGCAAAGTAAAGAAAAAGAATTTTATTAAACAAAATCTTTCGACTATTTTTTTAATATTTCGTTATAAACCAACTCCAAAGCACGGCTAATGGCGCGTTCAATCACCTGTTCTCTAGGTTGCCCCAATTCGCATTTTATTGCATAGGCCCCATTTTTAGAGGCTATTCCCAAGTATACTGTTCCTACAGCAGCATCCGAATCTCCTTTAGAAGGTCCGGCATTTCCCGTGGTAGAAATCGCATAATCAGCCTTGAATTTTTCACGAGCCTGAATGGCCATTTCACACGCCACTTGTTCACTTACGACACTGTGTTGGGCGATGGTTTCACTTTTAACACCTAATACGGCAACTTTCGCCTCTGTGGCATACGTTACCATTCCTCCTTTAAAAAAGGTGGAGGCCCCTTCTTTTTCACTAAATAGCACAGCCAATCGCCCTCCTGTACAACTCTCTGCACAAGCAATTGTTTTACCTTCAGTTTTTAATTTTTCAATCACCACTTCAGATCGACTCAAATCGTCATACGCGCGAATCTGCGCTTTGACATTCGCCGGTATAGCAGCAATAAGTTGATCCAACTTCGTTTCGATGCGCGCTTTATCAGTTCCCGAAGAGGATAAACGCAAGCGCACCCTACCTCTGCTTGGCAAATAAGCCAATTGTACCTCAGCAGGTAGTTCATCTTCCCAATCGGTTAAGTATTCGGCCAACAAACTCTCGCCAATGCCATAGACGACAATCGTTTTATGTACATTAAAACGCAGGGTAAATCTCTCTTTTAAAATCGGCGTTAGTACAGAAGAAACTATTCCCTTCATCTCAAAGGGAACGCCAGGTAGTGAAATATAATGTGTCTGCCCTTTTTGCATCATCATACCAGGAGCAGTTCCCAATTGATTAAACAGTACTGTCGCTTTCGATGGCACTAAGGCCTGCTTGCGATTCAAATCCGAAATAGGACGCTTAAAATAATCTTCAATCAGCGCCTTCACATGAGCAAATACCGCTGCATCTTCCACCAATACATCGTCGAAATAGCTACAAAATACTTGCTTCGTCAAATCGTCTTTTGTAGGTCCCAATCCCCCCGTAATTACCACCAAATCTACGCGATCTTGTTGGCGTTGCATCGCTTCTTTTATCGCGCTTTCCGCATCGGAGATCGACAACATTTCCACAAGCTCAAACCCCAATTTATCAAGGTAATTCGCTAGGTAATTTGAATTGGTATCCACAATCTGTCCAATCAATATTTCATCTCCGATGGTTATGATACTCGCTTTCATTCTACTGCTATTTGATAATCTTTCTTGATTTCTTTCGCTGCAGAACGAATGCGTTTTCTCAGCAATTTATAAACTTCTTTGATCTCTTTGGTTTTTCCTTTTTGTTCCAACCATTGCTGCACCGTATTGAATTCTTCATACGCCTGATCCATGCCTAAGGTTTCCATTATTGGCTGTAGGACTTTGACGTGTTTTTGAAGTTTTTCATAATTTTTTGCATCAATGTGCTTTTTCATTTTATCCAATCGCTTTGTCATCTGTTGCACGTAGTCAATCAGTTCTTCCACTACAAGTTCTTCCTTGTTATTGTGTTTGTCATACAGCGATCTCACATCATAAAAAAGTGCCATAACCAATTATTTTACGATTAAATCAAATACTTTTTTATCTCCTAAAAAGCCTTCTAAGCTATCTCCAGGAGCTACACGTCCAACCCCAGCAGGCGTACCTGTGAAGATTAAATCTCCTGTTTTTAGGGTGAAATATTTCGATATTTCTGCAATTAGCTCCTCTATTTTCCAAATCATTTGATCCGTTGTTGCTTGTTGTACAACCGTTCCATTTTGTTTCAATGAAAAAGCCAGTTGGTCTAAAGAACCTACGGTTTCTTTCGCTATAAAATCACCAACAAAAGCAGAATTATCAAACGCTTTTGCCTTTTCCCAAGGCAGTCCTTTTTCTTTCAATTTGCTTTGCAAATCACGAGCAGTAAAATCAATGCCCAACGAAACTTGTTCGTAATACTTGGACGCAAATTTAGCATCGATATACTTCCCTACTTTGGTGATTTTGACTACTACTTCAGCCTCATAGTGAATATCCTGTGAGAAATCGGGAATAACGAAGGGAAATTCCTTTCCCAAAAGAGCGGTATCCGGCTTGATAAATAAAACCGGTTCATCAGGTCTTTCATTATGGAGCTCCGCAATGTGTTCCACATAATTTCTACCCACACAGATTATTTTCATACGACTTCTCTTTTTATAGTTTATTATTGAGTTTTCTCAATTTAATTGCTGTCAACACTTTTTTGGTGTACAAGGGAAAATCTGCATTTTGAATCCATCCATAATACCCTGGTTCATTTTCCAACACTTCTTCTACCAAAACACCTTTGTGTTTTCCGAACGTAAAGACTTCTTGCCCCTCTTCATTCAAGGCAATAAAACCAGCAAAATCTACGCTTTTCTTTCTCGTAGTAAATTCAGCTAACGAGCGCATATCATTTTCCAAATCTTCGTAGCGATCCAATTGAGCTTTTAAGATCTCATAGGTTGCATGGGTGTCTGCCGCAGCTGAATGCGCATTTTCTAAAGTTTCATTACAATAGAATTTATACGCCGCACTCAACGTACGTTCTTCTTTTTTGTGAAAAATAGTCTGAATATCCACCGTTACGCGATTCCCCAAATCAAAGTCAACACCTGCACGCAACAGTTCTTCTGCTAGTAAGGGAATATCAAAACGATCCGAGTTAAATCCAGCTAAATCAGCATCTTTAATCATTTGATAAACCAAGGGAGCTAATTCTTTAAACGTCGGTTCATTCGCCACTTGCTCATCTGTAATACCGTGAATCTTAGAAGACGCTTCTGGTATTGGACGCTCAGGATTAACTAACCACGTTTTGCTCTCTTTATTTCCATTGGGAAATACTTTTAGAATTGCGATTTCTACGATTCTATCTCTTGCCACATCGATTCCTGTTGTTTCTAAATCAAAAAAACAAATAGGTCTATGTAATTTCAACTCCATATTTCTTGGTTTATTTAGCTACAAATATAACAAATGTATAAGTTTAGCCAATACAAATTGCCCACTTAACTTTTTGGTTGTTCACTTTTTGACTGGGTAACTCCCTCAGTACTACGTTTAAAAATCCCCCAGCTATAAAAAGCAAAAGCTGTACTTTTCAGAACAGCCCTTGCCAAAGTTTGCCTACAAACTTGCTTCACAAAAAATTTTACTCAAAAGGAGATTTTTTCACCTCTGCTGGAATATCACTGGACAAACTACCCAGAAAAACAGTAATATCCTCTACTTGTTCTTGAGTCAACGTTATATTGGTTTGCAGACTAGCCATAATGCGTACGGCTTCTTTTAAGTCTTGTACAGAACCGTCGTGAAAATACGGTCCTGTATGAACGATATTTCGCAAACCTGGTACTTTAAAAAAGTAATTTTCTGTTTCTTTTTTACTTAAATCAGCCAATCCTTTGTCAACTTTTTCAGATTTAGTTTCCATCCAATAATCGCCATAGAGTCCAAATTTTTGAAACATCTGTCCTCCCATTGCAACACCACTATGACACGTGGTACAACCCACAGCCATAAAGGCTTCCAATCCTTTTTGCTCCTGTGGGGTTAGTGCATCGCGATCCCCTTCTAGATAGTGATCAAATCGACTAGCGGGCATTAAGGTACGCTCAAAAGCACCAATGGCATTAGTAATAGTAGAAAAGGTAATTGGCTCTTTCATTTCGGGATAAACGGAAGCGAACTTCTCTTTATACAAATCGACCTTACGCAGGCGTTGTTCCAGTTCTCTTTCATCCTTGATGTTGTGTTCGACAGGATTTAAAATAGGGCCTCCTGCTTGTTCTTCCACATCCTTTGCACGTCCATCCCAAAATTGCATGCTGTGCAAAGCGGCGTGAAACACCGTAGGCGAATTACGTCCACCTAATGACCCGTCATCTCCAGGTGAAAAAGCGAGATTATCCACCCCATAGGTATTCAAATTATGGCAGGAATTACAACTGATATTCCCTT
This sequence comes from Myroides sp. C15-4, assembly GCF_050522745.1. Lineage (NCBI taxonomy): Bacteria > Pseudomonadati > Bacteroidota > Flavobacteriia > Flavobacteriales > Flavobacteriaceae > Myroides > Myroides sp. C15-4. The sequence continues at coordinate 55,500 of NZ_JBMVQX010000014.1, forward strand.
CTTTTGACAATCGCGTATCAAAATACAAATACTTTCCTAGTGCAACCTTAGCTGAATCTAATTGAGGCAATTCAACGGAAGAAATAGGTTGAAAGAACGTTTGTGCTTGGGTTAATAACTCCGCATTTCCCTTCTGAACAAATTCGAACGCCTTCGACTTATCCCCTTTACATCCAACAAAAGATGCCACTAAGACAACTAATACAAGTTTTTTTATCATAATTCACACTGCTTTTAATTCTAGTATTAAATTACAGCCAATTTTTTTCTTAAAGCCTGATAAATATCACGCTATTTAGTAAAATTGTTTTAAAAAATTACTACCATTTCAAGTATAATAGCCCCCACTTTTGAACTAAAAAGAGCTTAAAAACTAATTTTATTTAAATTTCATTTTGTTTTATTGAACTTTTATCTTATTTTGGTCTTATCGAATCACACCAAATTTACTTATGAAAAAACTATTTCTTCTTGGCATACTAGCATTGGCGCCTCTTGTACAGAGTTGTCAAACTACTGAAACTATAGTTTCTTCTCCTTATACCTTGGATAAAAGTAAAACCAAAGTTTTTACAGCGAAGACCTTTATGTTTAAAAACTATTACTTTACGTACAAAGACGGTAAAGCAACTTTGGTGTATCAACAAGACAGCAAACTAACAGGTGGCGCACAAACGCCTATTTTCCTTACGTTAGAAGAAGATCAAACCTCAAAGAGAAATCAATTATTTGTAGATTCATCGGGGCAAATCTCAGTACGTGTTATCAACAATAGCCAAGTAAAATTGCGCCTAGACAAAGCAACTTATACGTTATACACTGAAAACTACTTGGAAGATGTCCACCCCGATACAGAAAAAATATTGGCCGATGTAGCTATTTGGCGAAAAGATAATTATTAATACCCTCCATAAAACTAAAAAAGGACAACCCAATCAGTTGTCCTTTTTTTATTCCCGCTATCCCATAAAAAAAGTTCCCAACTAGGTTGAGAACTTTTTTTATTCGTTTACAATTAAAATACTGGTTAATCCAAATATTCCTTTTGGTGATGATCAGCATAATTAACGATCTCATCGTAATTATCATTCTCATACTCGTTCTCACCTGAATCAAAAAGAACAACGTTTAATCGTTTAAATAACAAACCTAACATTTGTTTTTGTCCTTCTACATCAAGATCAAATTGCATTTTTACCAAATGTTCTTTGAATGGCGTACTTTTAACTCTGTCAATACAAAGCATGGTTAATTCAAAATCTTGAATTCCTTGTAGAGAAACCCCTACAACCTTAAAACGCTCTTGATCTACACCGAAGTACTCCCCAATACTGCTGATGTAATTACCTTTGTTAACTGCAATCATATCTGATATGTCTGCAGCTACAGTACCTTTGAAATCGTTATACTGTACTTTTGCTTTCATAAACAACAAATTTTAATTTTTTTTCTACTGTGAATTTAAGAAATATTACCTTATTTATAAAATGAAGCTATACTTTTACAAAACAGTCAACTTTACAGCAGTTAAATTAAATTTAAACAAATCAATTTATTAAATTAAAACACATAAACTACAAAAATAACCGACAATCAAGTACAAATACAAAATTTTAACACCAAAAACACATATAAAAGCAGTAAACAATTCAAAAATTTAAGAGTAAACTCAATAAATAGAAATTTTTGAATAACTAACATTCACTTTTCAAAGGTTAAATTGGAAGTTGTAGGCCTATTTTTTATAAAATAACTCTTTCTAATGGGCCGTGTGGGGAATGATTTGCTCCGCATAAGGCTTGAATTTTAGCAGTTTGTGCGTTAGGATTTACGCTCTTTGTATTTTTATCCGATAAAAAGAGCCCAAGGCTCATACAAGCAAAAAAAAAGGAAAGACGATGTCTTTCCTTTTTTTTCTCTCTCTTTTTCTATAGCAATAGAACAACGGCTTGTAATCTTTTTCATAGCTAATAATATACTTACTTGCTGCTGTTCTATCCTTAAGACAAGAGTCACGGACAAAAGTCACTATTTTAAATATTTTTTAACACATTGCTTCTCCTCTTACAAACAAATTCAAGGTATCTGGAGACAAAAATGGGATATTTAATCCCAACCCTCGGATAATAAACAGCATTCCAATCAACACAATTACAACGGGATAGTACTTCATTACGTTACGTCTAAAGCCATCTGAGAATAGGTTTTTAAAATAGATCACCAAACTCATTAAGGGAATGGTCCCTACACCAAACAAAGCCATATAGGCCATGCCTAATAAAACATCTTGCGTCGCTAAAGCGCCAAATAAAGCGACATACACCATACCACAAGGTAAGAAACCATTGAAAAAACCAATAAAAAACAACGCATTAGGTGACTTCTTTTTAAACTGTTTTCCCAAGGAAGATTTAATCCAGTTCACAAAGCGATAAAGCGGTTTTAATACATAAAAATTTCCAATGCGATTCGTAGGAACGAGCGCTAAGACGATCATAATAATTCCCACCACAATAGACAATTGTTGTTGAAATCCTGCTAGGTATAATCCTTTGCCGAACAAGCCAAATACAAAACCTAATAAAGAATAGGCAGCTATTCTCCCTATGTGATAGGTGAACATCTGCCTAATTTTTAACACTGGATTGTTCTGACTAATTGGCAACATCAAGGCAATCGGCCCGCACATTCCGATACAGTGCAGACTGCTCACTAAGCCAAATATAAGTGCCGAAATCAAAGTCTCTACTTAATCGTTATTTGTTTTACATTTCTATACGACTCATCGTTATAGTTCCATTCTACCACAATATCCCAACGACCGTCTACCAGATTTGTGTTAGGTATGAGCAAATTGGAAGAAGACAATGATATGAGAGTATCAAAGTCTAATTGCTGGTTAGACGGTCTGTATAGGAATATTTTTCCATGTATCTTGTTATAGTCAAAACTCTCAGGGAAACCAATTTTGATTCCGTTTGACGTACTGTAAATGGTAACTTGTTCATCGAGTTTTAGTGCTTTCATCTCTCTCTCACGACGCGAATCCACTTCTACTTCTTGTTGATAATAGTTTTCCGTTACCAATTGATTATCATATTTAGCATCCACTTGTACGCGGATGACATACTGTAAAATAAAAATCATAAAAAGTGCGATGGCTATTACGATTCCTGTTCCAAAATTAAATTTCATACCTAACTATTTTTTAATTTTTAATTCAACATTCGAGGACCTAAAAAGTTTGTTTTCGTTGTTTGAATCAAACGATCCCCATCATATACATCAATAGTAACTTTAGTACTATATCCATCCAAATCTTTTTGTGGAATTTCGATAAATAGCACGCCTTCACTATAAGCTTCTTTTGCTACTTTAATTTCGTCATGTCCAACCATTTTAACTTCTGCAGTTTCTGGTTTTCTCACCTTAAAGGTAAGGTTATCGTACTCCTTCATGGTTTTGTTCATTATTTTGAAGGTATACACATTGGAGATATTCGCTCCTTTGTGTTCAAACGTTTTACCAGCAACGCGCAACACCCTAGCTTCTACATCAGTTCTCAAGAATAGGAGTCCAACAAGCACGATTATTAAAACAGATAGCACAACGGTATATCCTCTTTGACGTGGCGTAAAAGCATACGGTTTATTTTCGACGATTTCCTCTTCAGAAGCATAGCGAATCAACCCTTTTGGGAGACCTGCTTTTTCCATCACGAAATCACATTCGTCAATACAAGCAGTACAGTTTACACATTCTAACTGTGTTCCATTTCGGATATCAATCCCAGTAGGACAAACGTTCACACATTGTTTACAGTCAATACAATCTCCAATTCCCTCCGCTTCTCTATCTACGCCTTTTTTAAATTTACCTCTTCCCTTGGTACGTTCTCCACGTACGTGATCATAAGCAACAATAATCGATTTGTTATCTAAAAGCACACCTTGTAAACGTCCGTAAGGACAAGCGATTACACATACTTGTTCTCTAAACCAAGTGAAGACAAAGTAGAAGGCTGAAGTAAAAATAATCAATCCAATAAAATTACCCAGATGAGCAAAAGGACCATCTTCAACCATTAGCAATACAGCATCACTTCCGATAATATAGGATAAGAATACGTTAGCGATAAGGAATGAAATGATAAAGAAGATAAACCACTTCAAGAGTCTCTTGCGTATTTTCTCTGAGTTCCACGGTTGTTTATCCAACCTCATTTGCGCGCCTCGATCGCCGTCTATCCAATATTCGATTCGCCTGAAAACCATTTCCATAAAAATAGTTTGCGGACAGATCCAACCGCAGAAAATACGACCAAATGAAACCGTAAATAACGTTACAAAAACAACTCCAATAATCATTGAAATTACGACCAAGTAAAAGTCTTGTGGCCAAAAGGGGAAGCTAAAAATGTTGAACTTTCGATCGATCACATTAAATAGCAACAATTGATTTCCATTAATTTTAATGAACGGTGCTACAAGTAAAAAAACCAGCAAGAGGTAACTTACAACTTTTCTCTTGTTATAGTATGGCCCAGACGGCTTTTTGGGATAAATCCATGCCCTTTTACCATCTTTGTCAATGGTACTTATCGAGTCTCTAAAACTCTCATTATTTCCATTTTCCATAGCCTTGTGTGTTTTTTTTAAAAGGAGTTGAGTATGTGTATAAATACTCCACTCAACTCCTTTTTTATGTGTTTATTAGTTTTTTTTGTTTGTGTCAGTGTTATTCCTGACTTGCTTCCACTGCGTCTGTCGCTGCAGCTTCGTCACTTGGTACAGCAGCTTCCTCATTTGCTTCAGCATCTGCTGAACCTTCTAATTCTGCTTTTGACCAGATGATATCTCCTTCTGCCTCTTTTGGACTCGCAGGAGTTGTACCATTTAAAGAAATAACATAAGACGTTACTTTTTCAATTTCAGATGGTTTTAGTGTTTTTTCCCAATCTACCATCCCTTTACCAGGACGTCCTCCTTTAGCAATGGTGTGGAAAATATTTTTAACACCCCCACCTAAAATCCAATGATCATCCGTTAGGTTCGGTCCGATTCCTCCACCACCATCAATTTGGTGACAAGCCATACAATTGGTATCAAAAATCTTTTTACCTGCCGCTAATGAACTTTCATCGGTTAAGTATTGTGCCTCATCTGCAGAGATTAAATCCGCTGCGGTTTTTCTATACTCTTCAATTTGTTCTTTGGCAATAGCCACTGACTTTTCGTATTCTACAATTTGGTTGTCGCCTCCAAATACGTGGAATCTCAATAAGTATACAACAGAGAAGATTACTGTGATATAGAATAACCCTACCCACCATGGTGGTAATTCGTTATCTAACTCTTTAATCCCATCGTAGTCATGATCCATCAACAACTCGCTCTCCTCACTTACGGATGTTGTGCGCGTCATTTTTTGCATCAATCGTTTTACCCAAGGTCTATCTGCAAAGGAAAGGTTGTCTTCTTTTTCTTTCGCTGCCAACTCCTCTGGAGTCATCAAGCGATTGAGTACTTTATTCGTCGCAGCGGCTACAATTTCTACAGCGATCAAGGCGAATAAAAACAAGCCCAACAAAATAAGCACCGCAGGATGATCGATGAAAGCAGGTCTTTGTGCTGTTCCGCCTGCTACCCATTCTACTAATACATAAAATAGCAAGAATAGTAATGGAACTCTTACATATACTGGAAAATACTTTTTCATAATTTTTCTGAATTAGGATCAACATTGTGCTTTTCATCATCTAGAAATGGCATATTGCTCAATTCTTCAATCGTTTCTTTTTTATAGGTAAATACCCATACAAACAAGCCTACAAAAAAGGTAAAGAATATAAGCAGGGATATAATTGGATAAATTTCTATCCCTCCTATTGTCTCCATTGTATGTTTAATAAATTTCAACATAATGCTTTCTCTTTTTTATTATTCCTCAACTCTATTTTTGATGTCTGTACCTAAACGTTGTAAGTAAGCAACCATAGCAACAATCTCACGCTCGCTCATTGGAACGAACTCCTGTCCATTTTCTTTAGCAGCTTTTTCACTAGCTAAATATGATTCTTTATAATCCGGATCCGTTTGGAAATTTAGAGCAATTTGCTCCCCTTGTTCCTTCATGGATTGTCTTGCATTTGCAATATCTTCATCGGTATAAGGAACACCTAATGTTCTCATTACGCTCATTTTCTTCTCAATACGTGAGAAATCCGCTTGTTTGTTATCGAACAACCATTTGTATCCTGGCATAATAGATCCTGGAGATGTTGATTGTGGATTATACATGTGGTTGAAATGCCAGATATCTGAATATTTCTGTCCTACGCGCATTACATCTGGTCCCGTACGTTTAGAACCCCATAAGAATGGATGGTCATATACATACTCTCCCGATTTTGAATACTCTCCGTAACGTTCTACTTCTGAACGGAATGGTCGAATCATTTGCGAGTGACATCCCACACATCCTTCACGGATATACAAGTCTCTACCTTCTAACTCTAATGGAGTATAAGGTTTCACACTTGAAATGGTTGGAATATTAGATTTTACGAAGATTGTTGGTACGATCTGTACGATACCCCCAATTAAAATCGCAACAGTTGTTAAGATTGTAAATTGGATTGGTCTTCTCTCTAACCAAGTATGCCAAGCTTCTCCTTTTAAACGAGAAGCAGAAATTCTTTTTAATTCTGGTGCTTCTGCTAATTCGTCTTCTACTGGTTTACCAGCTCTTACTGTTTTGTATACTAAGTAAATCAATACGAATAATCCGATTAGGTAGAATGATCCTCCAATCGCACGCATGATATACATCGGCATAATTGCAGTTACTGTTTCAAGGAAGTTACCATATTTCAATGTTCCTGATGGATCGAAGTCTTTCCACATTAAGTGTTGAGAGAAACCAGCTACATATAAAGGAATCGTATATAAGATAATCCCTAAGGTTCCGATCCAGAAGTGGAAGTTAGCCAAAGCTTTCGAATACAATTCTGTTTTTGTCATTCTAGGGATTAACCAGTACACCATACCAAAAGTCATGAAACCATTCCATGCTAAGGCACCAACGTGTACGTGAGCAACGATCCAGTCTGTATAGTGTGCAATCGCGTTTACGTTTTTCAACGACAACATCGGTCCTTCAAACGTCGCCATTCCGTACCCTGTAATACCTACTACGAAGAATTTCAACACAGGATCTACTCTTACTTTATCCCAAACTCCACGCAAGGTTAACAATCCGTTGATCATACCTCCCCAAGATGGAGCAATCAACATCACAGAGAATACTACTCCTAAGTTTTGCGCCCATTCAGGTAAAGCGGAATACAACAAGTGGTGTGGTCCTGCCCAGATATATAAGAAAATTAATGACCAGAAGTGAATAATAGATAGACGGTACGAATATACCGGTCTATTCGCCGCTTTTGGCAAGAAGTAGTACATCAATCCTAAGAACGGTGTTGTCAAGAAGAAGGCCACGGCATTGTGTCCGTACCACCACTGCACCAGTGCATCTTGAACCCCTGCATACACAGAGTATGATTTTAATCCGTGAACAGGTAGCTCTAAAGAGTTAAAGATGTGTAATACTGCTACTGTTACAAAAGTTGCTAAATAGAACCAGATAGCAACATAAATGTGACGCTCTCTACGATTGATGATCGTCATAATCATGTTGATACCAAACGTAACCCAGATCACCGCAATAGCGATATCAATTGGCCACTCTAATTCAGCATACTCTTTTGAAGTAGTAAAACCTAGAGGCAAGGTAATTGCTGCAGCAGCAATAATCATTTGCCATCCATAAAAGTGAATGTTACTCAAAACATCACTGTACATTCTTGACTTACACAAGCGTTGTAAAGAATAGTAAACCCCTGCAAAGATTGCATTTCCAACGAAAGCAAAAATAACTGCATTCGTATGTAGCGGTCGTAATCTTCCGTAGCTCAACCAAGGAATTCCATCGGTTAAATTAGGAAATATAAACAGTACCGCTAATAGTAATCCTACAAGCATCCCAACGGCACCAAAAAAGATTGAGGCGTAAAGGAATTTCTTTACAATTTTGTTGTCATAATAAAATTGTTGCACTTCCATAGTTGTTTATATTTGATTTTCTTTTTGATTAATTTCTTCACCTTGCTTCTCTTCTGCTTGCTTTTCGGTTTTCTTTTCGGTTTTCAACTCATCATCGAATAACATGCGTACAGAAGGCGTATAAGCGTCGTCAAACTGACCACTTTTTACAGACTTAATAAAAATGTAGAGGAAGATCCCTGCCACAAAAACACTGATACTAATTAAGAAATAAATAACACTCATACCTCATTATTATTAAAACAAAGTTAACAATATATATTAGCTAAAAATATGATAAATATCACCAAAAACCTAATAATTAGTTTTTTTATTTTATCCTTTTTCCATAATAATTTGTCAATACGGTAACAAAGCTAATAATAGTAAACGTACTGATTGGCATCAAGATAGCAGCCAGCAAAGGCGACATCATATTCATGATAGACACTGTTATTCCAATGACATTATACGTTAACGCCAGTACATAACTAAGTTTAATCACTTTAACAGATTGTTTAGAAAAAACTAAATAACTGAGCAAACGATCAAAAACACTCGCATCTAAAATGGCATCACTTGCTGGTGTAAACACATTGACATTCTCTGAGACAGATACCCCAACATTACTTTGGGCTAAAGCGCCTGCATCATTTAATCCATCTCCAATCATCATCACATTACCGCCTTGTTGTTGCAAGGCCTTGACATATTCTAATTTTTCTTCGGGCTTTTGGTTAAAAGCCAGTGCAGTATCTGCTGGTAAAATTGCTTCTAGGTAGGCTTTTTCTCCTTCGTTATCTCCTGAGAGAATACTCAAGTTGTACTGGTGTTTACGCAAGTTTTTGAAAAGCGTTTCCAAACCAGGACGATAGTGATTCTCAAAGATAAACTTGCCGAAATATTGCCCATCAATAGCGATGTGTACTGCTGTTTCATTTATTTTACTTTCAGTCGTTGCTTGCACTAAAGCCGCAGAACCTATTTTATATACTTTTCCATTAATCTCTCCTATGATTCCCTTTCCGGCCAACTCTTCAAACTGCGTCGGTTTACGCACTACTTTAGCATGTAAAAACGCATACAGTTTGCGGCTTAGTGGGTGATTGGAAGCACGTACTATGTTCTTAATGTCAGTTTGTTGTTCTTTGGTCAGTTCCAAACCGTCATACTGAATCCCAGACTGCGCATTGGTTGTAATAGTACCCGTTTTATCAAAAACCAGCGTATCTACTTTGGCCATTTGCTCCACCACTGTTACATTTTTGAGGAAAAACTTTTTGCGTCCTAAAATGCGAATAGCATTCCCCAACGTAAAAGGGGCTGTCAGTGCTAAAGCACAAGGACAAGCCACAATTAAAATGGCTGTAACGACGTTAAATGCGCTATTGAGATCTACAAAAGCCCAACCTAAAAAGGCCAAAACCGAAATGGTTAATAGGGCTGGTGTAAAGTAGTGACTAACGGTATCCGTAATGGTTTTGTATTTTAAGTCGACGCGTTTCTGGAACACTTCATTACTCCACAACTGGGTCAAATAACTTTGAGATACTTTATTAATTGCTTCTACCTCTACGGCATCTCCCATTTGCTTACCTCCAGCAAAGAGTTTATCACCTGATTTTTTCTCTACGGGAATAGCTTCTCCTGTTACAAAGCTGTAATCAACATACGCGCGTTCAGACAACAGAATAGCATCCACAGGCAATAATTCTTGATTGCGAATCAAAAGGCGATCGCCTTGTTCTACTTCATACACCTGAATAGGCTCCTCTACGCCGTCTTTACCCAGCTTGGTAATCGCAATAGGGAAATACGATTTATAATCGCGCTCAAAGGACAAAAAGTTATAGGTGCGTTGTTGAAATAGTTTTCCCAATAGCATAAAGAACACCAACATCGTCATACTGTCAAAGAACCCCGGTCCTAAATCGAAAACAATATCTACTGTACTTCGAATAAACATGACGATAATCCCCAAAGACATCGGAATGTCAATGGTGTAATTTTTCGTTTTTATTCCCGTCCAAGCCGCTTTGTGATACGGAGAGGCCGAGTAGAAAAACACAGGCAAAGACAAAAACAAGATCAACCAGCGGAAGAAACTCTTGTATTGCTCCATCCAAACGTCATCAATATTGAAATACTCTGGAAAAGACAACATCATCACATTGCCATAACAAAAAAAGGCAACCCCTATTTTATAGATCAAACTGCGATCGATGCTATTGGGTTTTTCCTCATAGTTTTTCAAACTGATATACGGTTCATAACCGATGCGACAGAGCAACAAAACAATTTCCTTTAAATCAATGTTTTCTGTATTGTATGTAATAGTTGCTTTTTTTTCTGGGAAGTTGACCAAAACGCGATAAACACCAGCATTTAACTTGTGTAAGTTCTCTAAAATCCAAATACAAGAACTACAGTGAATATGGGGAATATACAAGGAAACAATAGCCGTTGTCCCCTCGTTAAACTCCAGTAGTTTTTCTACAATATCAGGATTGGTTAAGAAATCGTATTTCCCTTGCACATCTTCAGGAGTGGCTCCCGGTGTTGATTCAAGGTCATAATAACAGGTTAAATCGTTTTCATTAAAGATTTCGTAGACGGTTTTACAACCGTTACAACAAAACATTTTTTCATCGTAGTCTATACGATTAAATGCAGTAACACTGTTACCACAATGAAAACACGCTTTTTTCTCCATAAAATTTGCTCATTTACCTTGTACAAAGGTCTTAGTTAATTCTCCTAAAATTTATGACATTTATCAGTAAATAGCACTATCTTTGCAATGGTATTTCACCATTTGCATTAAAAATAGTATATTCAGGTATGGGACGATGTGAGCAATGTATGATTAGAGAATTTAGTTCTCTAAAAGCTTTAACTAGAGAGGAGTTACTAGCTATTTCTGAAACAAAAACCCACTTTATCATTAAAAAAGGAGAAAACATATTCTCTGAGGGGGAGAGTTTGAATGGCGTTTATTGTATCAAAGAGGGATTCTGTAAATTGACGAAGTTAAATTCCAATGGCAAAGACTCCATTGTAAAATTAGCAAAACGAGGAGATTTACTGGGGCAGCGTTCGATTATCAATGAGGAGGCGTCCAATCTTTCTGCGACAGCTTTAGAAGATATGCAAGTGTGTTTCATTCCCAAAAAAGAAATGTTGGACAACTTCACGGACAACAATAAATTCTCCCTGTTGGTTACACGTGACATTTGTACGCATTTAAAAGATGCGGATCAAGATTTAGCCAACCAAACCCACAAAACAGTCAAAGAGCGCTTAGCCATCATGTTATTAAAGTTAGAAGACTTAGGTGGTTCTTCTGCTGAAACTCAAGCATTAAACATCAAGTTATCGCGAGAGGATTTAGCTAATATGGTTGGAACAGCAACTGAAAGCTGTATTCGTTTACTTTCTGAACTCAAAAAAGAGGGCATTATCCAGCTCAAAGGGAAAGACATTATTCTTGTTGATAAGCGCGAGCTTCGTGCATTGGCAGAATAAATGCGAACTGTTGTTTTAATTTAATTAAATTCATCTATATTTTTATGCAAATGATGCAAAATAACTTATTTTCGCATTATGAAGCATACTACTATAGATACGTTAAAACAACTGATTAGTTCACCTGCAAAGAGCTTTACTATTATTCCCCATCGCAACCCCGATGGCGATGCTATTGGTTCTTGTTTAGGCTTATATCATGTATTAAAAAAACTGGGACACAAAGTAGAAGTGATCTCCCCAAATGAATACCCTAATTTCTTGGCGTGGATGCCAGGTACTTCTCATATTAAGGTTTACGATTTTAATAAAACAGCTGGACAGCATATTATAAAAAACAGCGACTGTATTTTTACCTTAGATTTTAATATTCTATCGCGTACAGGCGATGAAATGGGCGCTTTTTTAGCGACACTCTCCAATGATTTTGTTATGATTGATCACCATCAAATGCCTGGTGATTATGCTAAACTAACCTTTTCTGATACTTCTTTTGGTTCTACCTGTGAATTGCTTTATTCGCTTTTGGAACAAATGCAATTGACAGACCTGATAGACAAAGAGACTGCTACTTGTATTTACACCGGTATTGTTACGGATTCTGGATCGTTTAGATTCCCGAAAACAACAGCCAAAACCCATCAAGTAGTTGCTGCCTTAATCGACAAAGGCATTGACAATCCCGCCATTCACCACGCTCTTTTTGACAATAGTTCCTTCAATCGCTTACAATTGATGGGAAGAGCCTTGCAAAACTTGCATCTGATTCCCAATGCACAAGCTTCTTACTTATTTTTAAGCGATCAAGAGTTGGAAGAATTTAAACACCAAAAAGGCGATACAGAAGGGCTTGTCAATTACGGTCTTTCCATTGCTGGAATTGATTTAACCGCTTTCTTTATTGAACGTAAAGAAGAGGGAATCATCAAGATTTCCTTCCGTTCTTCTGGTACCCTCGATGTGAATCAATTGGCTCGAACGTATTTTGAAGGAGGCGGACACATCAATGCAGCAGGAGGTAAATCGACCTTATCACTAGAAGACACGATTAAACGCTATACCGAAATTGTAAACAATCACAAACAAGACTTTTATGCTTAACCCTCGTTTTTGTTTTGCCTTGCTTGCCTTTACTTGTCTTTTGACTAGCTGTCAGGAAAAACAAGAGGCGAGAAAACCAATTTCTCAATCGAAATCTGTTGAGACCAAACTTTCTATTGATCGCAACATCGAATTGAGAGAAAGCGAAGAAGATATCTTCACAAGATACAGAGAACACGATACAGCCAACGAATATTTTCATTCGAATACAGGCTTCTGGTTCGCCTATCAGCAACGAGAGGTCAAAGACTCTATTAAGCCGAAAAAAGGCGATCTTGTGCGCTATACGTATGAAATTCACAGTGTCAATGACAGCATTATTTACGCCAAAACGGATATTGGTTCTCTGACGTATAAAGTAGACGAAGAAGATATCTTACCTGTATTGAGAAGCAGTCTAAAAATGCTAAAAGCCAAGGAACAAATCAAAGTATTAACTCCTTCCAATATGGCGTATAGCTACCTAGGCGACCAGAAAGCAATTACCAAGAATCAACCTTTAATCGTAATCATCTCCTTAGAATCAATCACAAAATCTAATTAATAAAAATGAAAAAAATGACGAGTTTAATTTTAAGTTTAGTCGCTTTAGTGTCGGCTTGCACAACTCAGAAGTCAGATTTACCTGACGGGTTGTATGCAGACATAAAAACAAACAAGGGCAATATTATTGTTGAGTTAGCGTATGAAAAAGCACCAATTACCGTGGCTAACTTCGTGAGCTTGGCTGAGGGAAAAAACCCTTTTGTCGATGAGCAATACAAAGGAAAACAATATTTTGATGGGATTAAATTTCACCGTGTAGAAAACAATTTCGTTATCCAAGGTGGAGATCCTACAGGAACTGGTGCAGGTGGACCAGGCTATGTGTTTCAAGATGAATTCTCTCCTGAATTAACACACGATAAAGCGGGTACGTTATCCATGGCTAACAGTGGTCCTTTCACCAATGGAAGTCAGTTTTTCATCACGCATAAACCTACTCCATTTTTAGATAACAGACATTCTGTTTTCGGTTATACAGTAAAGGGAATGGATGTAGTAAATAGCATTGTAAAAGACGATGTAATCGAAAGTGTAAAAATCATCCGTCAAGGGAAAAATGCGAAAAAATTTGATGCTGTAAAAGTATTCAAAACCTACTTTGAAGAAGCAGCAAAAGAGAAAAAAGAAAAAGAAGACAACTTGAACAAAACACAAGAAACCTATGCAACTAAATTCAAAGAGTTGAAGAGCACAGCAAAAGTGTTGGATTCTGGTTTATCTTATGTGATTGTAGAAAAAGGAGAAGGAAAAAAACCTGTAATCAGCCAAGAAGTATTTGTAGATTACGCAGGATTCTTTGAAAATGGAATGGTGTTTGACTCGAGCATTGAATCGATTTTAAAATCATTTAACATGTTTGACCAACGCAGAGCTGATATGAAAGGATACAGTCCAATTCCATTCAAATTTGGCGCTAAAACAGGTTTAATCCCTGGATTTATCGAAGGAATTGAGCAAATGAGTTTTGGGGATACTGCTGTTATCTTTATTCCAGCTCACTTAGCTTATGGTGAACGTGGTGTAGGACCAATCCCACCTAATACAGATTTAGTATTTGAGTTGAAGTTATACGAAAATGCAGATAGAAAATAAAAAAAACCTCCGCTAAAGCGGAGGTTTTTTTTATGGTGAGTAGTGAGTGGTGAGTGGTGAGTGGTGAGTGGTGAGTGGTGAGTGGTGAGTGGTGAGTGGTGAGTGGTGAGTGGTGAGTGGTGAGTAGTGAGTAGTGAGTGGTGAGTGGTGAGTGGTGAGTGAGTGGACCATTTACCATTTACCACTTACTATTTACTATTTACCATTTACTATTTACTATTTACCATTTACCGATTAACTGTAAACCAAAAAACCACCTGATAGGTGGTTTTTTTATCTCAATTGCTGATTTTTCAAATAGTCTACAGCATTTCGTCCTTCGTTGAACAACAGGTCCAAAATACTCAGGTTGTTTAAAAAGCCATTTTTATCGTCAAATACCTGAACATAAGGTTCAAATTGATTCACGTCTTTTTTACCATTGGCTAATCCTCTAAAATCGGTTAATCCTGCTGGAATTTCTTTGACGTATTCTTCTGTTTTAGCAAAGGGCCAAGTGACTCCTAAACACGCGGTAATGATTTCGTGAATTTCTAAATTCAGGTCCAACATATACTTATAGTGTTTTTCAAAAACAGGGCGTATATCGTCTTCAAAGTACTCAAAGAATGGAGAAGTGCGGTAAGCGGCTTCTAGGCTCTTAAAGTGTTGTTTTTGCCAGCCAAAAGCATATTCGATTTCTACGTCTTTAAACTTTTGGTATACCCCTTCTTTGGTGTGTTTGATGGGTATATTCAACATTTGGATCCCATTAGCACTGTGAATATACATTCTGTTTCTATTGGTCTGTTTTTGAAAGTTATCTTCTATCTCAAAAACAAGTTCCGCTGCTTGAGCCATCGCTACATAGTGACTTATAGAAGGAAAATAAGTCGGATGTAGTAAAATTGTATTGGTCATTACTAAAACTTAGAATTCTTTTTATCTTTTCTTCTCTTGTATAAACTATAACTCCCCCAGCCCACTAAGATCACGACAAAATACGGGAAGTATGAAATTTGCTCTCCATTTCCGTTTACTGTAATAAATAAGCGATCCCAACGTATTTTATCCAAGGCTTTGGACCATGGAATTGCTTGATCCAAACTCATCCATACAAATACGGGTTTTCCAACAATATGATCTTCGGGTACGAATCCCCACATTCTACTATCTTCTGAATTGTTGCGGTTATCCCCCATCATGAAGTAATAGTTTTGTTTGAACGTATATTGATTGGTCGCTTGCCCATTGATGTAAATCTGTCCGTCTTTGACCTCTAGCTCATTATTTTCATACACGCGAATCACGCGTTTATACATCGGTAAATTCTCTTCCGTCAAAGTGATGGTTTCCCCTTTTGCAGGAATGTGAATAGGACCTAAATCACTCTCCGTCCAAGTTGGTTGGTTGTGTGGGAAGATGTACCCTTTCGGCAGTACATATAGGCCAAGTTGAGCTGTATTCGGACTTCTTATCACCCCTTTTACAGCGCTAAACGTTTTTAGATATTCCACATCAGCATCTGTCAATGCTTGAAAGAACACCCCGTAATGCGGTCGATTTACATAGGTTACTGCTTCACTAATATTGCGATCTCTAATGATTGCACGCAAATCTAATGTACCATCAGTCTCTACTAAATAACTATATTGAACGCGTGCTCTATCGTTGAGTTGTAATTCTTTATCATTGATAAATACAAGTCCTTCTTTTACGGACAAATTATCTCCAGGTAAACCTACCGCGCGTTTTACGTAGTTGGTTTTCTTGTCAATGGGTTTGATTACCCCAGGGCGTTTAACGGGATCTCCAAACTTATAAATAGTATCGACAGGCCAGTTGAACACGACGATGTCGTTGTGTTGTACTTTTTGGAATCCTGGTAATCGAAAATACGGTAAATGCGGTTTATTTAAGTACGATCTTTTAGAAGTACCCGGAATCGTATCGTGTACCATAGGCAAAGCAACCGTTGTCATTGGAGTTCTAGCACCATAGTGGAATTTACTCACAAATAAGAAATCGCCCACCATCAAGGTTTTTTCCAACGAAGAGGTTGGAATGGTATACGGTTGGATCGCATAGGTGTGAATCACGGTTGCTACTACAACCGCAAATAAAATAGAGCTGAGAAATTCACCTGATTCTGTATCGGGTTTTAGCGATCTATTTTCGCGGTACTTTACATCGCCTACATAGTTAATAAAGGCTACGTATAACCCCAGGGTTACCACCCCTAAAATAGTATCGAAAGTTGATTTTTTTCCAAAGCTTCGCAAGATTTCAACCCATACCACAGGGAACATAATCAAGTTTACAATTGGAATAAACAACAAGATAACCCACCACCACGGGCGATTAATTATCTTCATTAATACTACGCCATTATATACTGGAACAGCGGCTTCCCATGCTTTTCTTCCTGCTTTTACATATAATTTCCAAGTTCCTATAAAGTGAACCACTTGGATCAACAGGAAAAAAATAAACCATTGTGCTATTGTCATACTATTTTCTTTTTTAGTTTCCCAATTTACTTATTTTTTCAAATTAAGTACATCTTTCATTGAGAAAATACCTTTTTTATCTTTAATCCACTCTGATGCAATTACTGCACCAAGTGCGAAACCCTCGCGATTATGCGCCGTGTGTTTAATTTCAATTTGATCGATGCTCGAATTATAACGCACTGTATGTGTTCCGGGTACTTGATCTTCTCTTACTGCATCAATAAGGATATCCTTTCTCTCGGATTGTGCGTCTAACGTCCAGCCTTCATAGTTTGAATGGGCTATAATCCCCTCCGCTAAGGTAATGGCTGTTCCACTAGGCGCATCTAATTTTTGTGTGTGGTGTACCTCTTGCATCTCCACCTGATACTGCTCTAAATTGCGCATCATTTTGGCAAGGTACTCGTTTAATTCAAAGAAAATATTAACGCCTAAACTAAAATTTGACCCGTAGAGAAAAGCGCTGTTTTGCGCTTGGCAAAAGTCCACTACTTCGTTATACTGTGCTAACCAACCCGTTGTACCACTTACTACAGGAATTCCCGCAGCCAACGCTTCTTTGATGTTGTCAACGGCAATGGAAGGCACGCTAAAATCAATAGCAACCTCAGCTTCTGTTAAGCTTCCTGTTGTTTGATTGCGCTGTTTGGTATAAACGATGGCATGTCCTCTTTCTACAGCGATGCGCTCAATGATTTTACCCATTTTGCCATAGCCTAGCAATGCTATTTTCATAAATTACGTTTGAATTAAAAGCGATACTGTACGTTAATCGCGTATTGATATTGTTGTTGTTGCGTTAAACTCTTTTGATCGAACTCAATAACGGGTTTAATCGTCAAGTTTTCATTGACATTAAACTGCATTAAGTGCGCATCAACATTGGCGTCTACAATACTTAAGACATAAAACCCGATGGCGATAACCACGGATAGGTCCCTATTCTTGCGGTAAAAATTTTGACCATCTAACAAGCGTTCTTCATCTAGTCCTGCTAGTGTTTCATCTGTTTGGTCTATTTTGCCTTGCAAGCGGTTTTTATACTCGTTTCGATAACGATCATAATTGCGTTGATTATCCGCCCAAAAGTAAACAGGAATACCAATTCCAGCATACACTAGCGGTACTTTCCAATACTTTCGGTTGTAAATCTGTCCCAAACCAGGAACAATTGTAGTATAGAATGCTGCACGAGAAGGTGCAACAGGATCAATCGGTTTGTAAACAACCTCTTTGGTTCTCTTTTCTTTTTTACTATCCTTTTCAAGTACCTCTTCTTCTTGAGCAAAACCTGCTAGATGAAAAAAGGTACTGAAAATAATTATCCATATAACTTTACTTCTCACTACTTTTCTAAAAGTTTGATAATACGATCTAAATCTTCTTCTGAGTAAAAGGGAATGGTGATTTTTCCTTTTCCATTGTGGTTGGCTTTAATATCAACTTTAGCGCCAAAAAACTTTCCAAAAGATTGTCTGTACGTTTCTGGTACTGCAGGTTGGGCTTTGGGTTGGGCTTTTACCTGTCCCGCTGCTTTATCCCCTTCTTGATATTTTTTTACCAAAGCTTCTGTATCGCGCACGGATAAATTTTCCAAGATAATCTTGTGATAAATATCCGTTTGTACGTCTAAATCGTCGATGTTAATAATCGCTCTACCGTGCCCCATGGTAATAAAACCATCTCGGATTCCCGTTTGAATAATGGGATCTAATCGCAATAAACGCAAGTAATTGGCGATTGTTGAACGCTTTTTACCTACGCGATCGCTCACTTGTTCTTGTGTCAAGCTAATTTCCTCCATCAAACGTTGATAGGACATGGCAATCTCAATGGGATCCAAATCGTGGCGTTGAATATTTTCAACCAAAGCCATGACAAGGGAATCATTGTCGTTTGCGATGCGAATATAAGCAGGAATCGTGGATAAGCCAGCTATTTTAGAAGCTCTTAACCTTCTTTCCCCTGAAATTAACTGATATTTATTAAAGTCAATTTTTCGAACCGTAATAGGTTGAATCACGCCGAGTTCGCGAATACTACTTGCCAACTCTTGCAAAGACTCTTCATTAAAATTTGTACGAGGTTGAAAAGGATTTATTTCAATTGCTTCTACATCCAATTCAATGATATTCCCCACAACTTTATCAGCATTTGTATCGTCAATGGACTTGATATCATTATCGGGGTCCTTTAACAACGCTGACAATCCTCTTCCTAAAGCTTGTTTTTTGATTGCTTTTGCCATAGTTTATCTTTCCTCTCCTATTTTTAGTGATTCTTTTTTACTATTTCCTCCGCTAAATTAATATAATTTGTAGCACCTTTACTGGTTGCATCGTAATTTATGATACTTTCACCAAAACTAGGTGCCTCACTTAATTTTACATTGCGTTGGATAATGGTATCAAAAACCATATCATTAAAGTGTTTTTGTACTTCTTCTACCACTTGATTGGACAAGCGAAGACGGGAATCATACATCGTCAACAACAAGCCTTCAATATCCAATTTAGGGTTGTGAATGCGCTGTACACTTTTGATGGTATTCAATAACTTCCCTAGTCCTTCCAAAGCGAAATACTCGCATTGAATTGGAATAATAACAGAATCTGCCGCAGTAAGTGCATTTAGTGTCAATAATCCCAAAGACGGTGCACAGTCAATGATGATATAGTCGTATTGATTTTTGATCGATTGCAGTGCTTCTTTGAGCATATACTCTCTGTTTTTCTTATCAACTAATTCGATTTCAATCGCAACTAAATCGATATGTGCAGGAATTAAATACACATTGGGAGCTGTACAATCTACAACGGCTTCTGCTGGTGTACAACTGTGTTCTAGCACTTCATAAGTACCTAATTCAACAGCTTCTACATCCACTCCTAATCCTGAAGTAGCATTCGCTTGAGGATCGGCATCGATTAACAATACCTTTTTTTCAAGTGCTCCTAAAGAAGCAGCTAAATTCACAGAAGTCGTAGTTTTACCTACTCCACCCTTCTGATTGGCAACAGCTATAATTTTCCCCATTTTCTTATATCAAATAAATTTTGAGTGGTAAAAATACAATTAATTATCTGTATATAAAATCTATTTTATTAACATTCTCAATCGGTAACCTTCCCATAAAAAAAGGGTAATCTCTTATCATCCAAAAGAATACCCTTTATTTATTTTGCTTTATTTCTTGCGAATATTCGCTTCTAGCATGTCCCACATTTCTTCGGGAACTTGATCGAGCATATTAAACTCTCCTGCACCTTGTAGCCATTCTCCACCATCAATTGTGATTACCTCACCGTTGATATAGCTCGAGAAATCGGAAATTAAATAGGCGGCTAAGTTTGCTAACTCCTGATGCTCACCGACTCTGCGCAATGGAATTTTTTTCGCTAGGTCGAATTTCTCTTTTAAATCCCCTGGTAATAAGCGATCCCATGCTCCTTTTGTTGGGAATGGACCTGGTGCAATAGCATTAAAACGCATGCCGTACTTGGCCCATTCTACAGCTAAACTTCGCGTCATGGCTAAAACACCTGCTTTTGCCACTGCAGAAGGTACCACATAAGCCGATCCCGTCCACGCATAAGTCGTTGTTATATTTAGTACAACCGTATTGCGTTGTTTTTGTTCAATCCAGTGTTTACCCACGACCAACGTACAGTTCTTTGTTCCTTTTAGCACAATATCAACAATGGTATCAAATGCATTGGACGACAAGCGTTCTGTTGGTGAAATAAAGTTACCTGCCGCATTGTTGAGCAATACATCTACTCTTCCCCATTTTTCCAATACTGCTTGTAGCATTTGCTCTACTTGATCATAATGTCGAACATCACAACTCACCGGAAAACACAAACCTCCTGTTTGTGCTTCTAATTCTTGGGCTGTTTGTTGTAGCTTCTCCATATCACGAGAGGTAATTACAACCTTTGCGCCAATCTCCATAAAGTAAGCCGACATCGATCTGCCTAATCCACTTCCCCCTCCAGTAACGATCACTACTTTATCTTTTAATGCCGTTGGCGGTAACATTTTTTCTGTATAATTCATAACTTGTTTTCTTTTTGATATCTTCTAAAGATACAAAAAGGAAGCTGATATCCTTTGCTCTTAGGATTAAAAACTTTCTTTTAATAAAAACAAATCCCCTGATCCTTTTTTACTGGTCGTGGGTATACTTTACCACTATTGGGACTATTTATTATCATTCAAAAAAAACAATCATCAGATTTACAACACATTAACCTATACTTCTTTTGGCTTTCTTCGGTAGTTGTTCGAGTCATCTTCGAGTTTACTTGGGCTGAGGGCTGTTTTACCGAACAAGACTCGAACAAAACCCGAACAAGACCCAAAGAAAAGTCTTTGAACGTTGGTGTGATTGGTTAGTTGCGCAGTTTACCTCATCTAGTTTATATTTGTTTGGTATTTGATGAATCTGCACTAAGCTTTGATTTATTTTATGTGAAGCTGTAAAGTCGTGAAATTTTCTTTACAAAAAAGATTTAATCTTTATACTTATGTTACACTGATGAAAAAAAGCATTACATCAGTCACACCAAGTTGTAAGATTGAGAAGTTTTGAAATCATACAGTATTCAAAAAGTCGTAGTTAAGATTTTTGAAAACGTAAATAAATTATAATCTACTAAGATAAATTATGTAAGACAAACAAAAACCCCGACTAAAAAATCACGGTTTTTATTTTCAGCTATTTAACAATCTTTTTATCGGAAATAAAGATTTTATAAAGTATTAATACACTAGAAATTAGTGAAAAAATAGACAATAAAAAAAGTAATGTATTTTCTGTATTGAATACGTCATGCCCCATAATAATAAGAAAAGTAGTTATCATAGGACATACACAAAGTAAGTAATATAGTTTATTTTCATTCAACATACTATTTTTTTTAGCAAAAATAACATAATATATGATATTTACGAATTTACAATATTGTTGTTGAAACATTATAGAATTTAAAACCACTTGTTATAGCCACAAAATGTAAATATTTCACACACAGACTAGGTTATACTTGAAATTAACCTAATAAAACAACTACTTTAAGTGCAATTTTATGAATTCGTAAGATTATGATGTTTGTGATGTTCCTAAAGTTTGTAAAATTGTAAACCATTCACTTTAAACTGTTCACCACTATTCACCACTTACCACTTACCACTTACCACTTACCACTTACCACTCACCACTCACCACTCACCATTCTTTAACATTAATTTTGGTTTTTAACCGAATATACCTATCTTCGCTTTGATCAAACTCTTTTTACTATGAAAAAATCACACTTTCTAGCTGCATCATTTCTAGCCATGATTTGTGTGCTTCTCTTAAAGAACTATGGGATTATTACCATGGGGTATGATATGATGGTCGTGCTATTTATTACTTTGCCGATTACCCTATACTATTCCCAACAAAAGAAGAAAAGCAAATCAGAATAATTTTTGAACCTTTCTTACGTAAATTTATATTTCAAAAAAAAGACATCCCGAGGGATGTCTTTTTTTATGCTGTTGTTTTTTTATTTCTGAGCCTTATCAATGTGAGTTTGGATGGTGTTCCAATCGTAATAATGAAACACCTTTCCGTTGCTCATCATCACTAACATGCCTTTTGGAAATTTGGGATCGAGTGGCAGAGCGGTAATTTCCAAGCCATCGCATTCCACTGCTGCTACGGGAATGGTAGTAATTAGTTGATGCTGATTCGGATTTGTCGGTTTACCTTCTCTTGGATAAATCAGGATGGAATTGTCCTGTTGGTTGGATACCACGATATATCCCGTTGTTGCATCCTTTTTGTAGATGGCAATTCCCTCGTGATCGCGTTTGGCATCGGCTTGTGCGAAGAAAGCTAGTTCGTCGTTCCCCTTTGCTGGATCTGCATAATATTTACGCACCCCAGCGGTTTCATCAGAATAATACACATAGCCCAATTCTTGGTCTACTGCTATGGCTTCAATTTCTTTCTTTCCGCTATACGCACCAAATTTACGTGCTAGCGTCAATGCTAGTTTTCCGTTGGCATTGACTGCATATTCGTATTGCCATAGGTAGTCTTGTTCAGGACCATTTTTACGTCCAACAATAGCGTAAAACACAGGCGTTTCTCCCTCTTTTTTTGTATAAAGGGAAATGCCCATAGGTTCATTAAACCCCTCTGCTGTTTCCCCTTCAAATACAGTTAGTCCTCCATTGTCAATGGGCGTTAATTCTGGTAATTTAAAAAAACGAATCGCATTGGCCTTGCGTTCAGTTACTACAGCAATGGCTATGGTATCATTTTGATAAGGGAAATCATAGGCAATATCCACATTATTTGGACGGGCCATATCAGGGTAAGAAGCTACAATTTTTCCTTGTAAATCATAAGCATAGAGTCCACCGCCTTTTTCCTTATCCGTTCCAATAATCAAGCTCTTGCTGGGATCGTTTTTATCAATCCAAATAGCGGGATCATCCGTATCAAAAACGGTTTGTTCGGTTACTACTAGGGGTTGAATAGCATCGGGTGAAACAGGGGCTAGTTTGTCCTTACAAGCGGTGAGTAAAGTCAAACTCAGTATAAAATAGATTGATTTTGCTTTCATTACTTAGTCTTTTTTAGGGTATGAGTATAAATCACTTCTGCACTTTCACTTGTAGCTTTTACGACCTGAACAGTTAGCTCCTTGTCCACAATAGAAAAGGTCATAAAACCAGGTTCAGCGGCTGCAAAAATCGTGTGTTCCATGTTACCAGAAGGGCGAACTTCACTTGCTGCTCCTGATAAAAACTGAGTGGTATAGCGCTCTTTTGGTTTAATGATTTGCAAATCGTGTTCATGTCCACAGATATAAGCATCTACACGATGGCGGTCAAAGAAATCCGCAAATTTTTGTTCAAATCCCTGGGTATCTTTGTTTACTTTTCGCTTGCCTCCGCTATACATCGGATGGTGTCCTACGACCACTTTCCACTGAATGTCTGGATCGGCCTGTCCTAGCGTTTCTTCTAACCACTGCATTTGTTTGGCTGTATCTTGCTCAACCAAATCGCCATATTTTGCACTCTTGCGGTAATTGTCAATAAACGGATTAGTATCCATCACCACCAACAAGAGTTTTTTTCCATTTTCTAATTTAAACGTTTTGCTGTAGTAGCGATCAGGCATATTCCAGCGTCTGCTCACTTGCGTATAATCTATTTGGGCTTGCACATTACCCAAATAATCGTGATTGCCTAAAGCGACATACCAATCGGCATATAACGAAGGATTGGTATATACCTGTTCAAAAGACGAAATCCAATGATAATCCTGCGTACTCGCCACCCCATTAGGATAGAAATTATCGCCTACTGAAACGACAAATTCTCCGTCGAGTACCACCATGGCATTCCCCAATTCACGAGCCACCTCTTTTTGATAGTAATCGCCTACACGACCAAAATCTCCTAAAACTAAGAAATTAAAACTATCCTCTTGATGGTTTAAACTGGGAATATTTTGTCCTGAATACCCCGTGCTTTTTTCGTATTCAAAAGGGGTTTGCGCTTGGGTTAGTCCCGTAAAACTAAGTAAAAATAAAGTGTAAAGTATTTTCTTCATAGGTTGTAAATAAAAAATTACAGCCAATAGAACTATTCGCTGTAATTTTCTGGTGTATGGTTTATATTATAAATCAAATTTAATTCCCAACGTAAACTTTGGCTGGTAGTATTCCATTTGTTTTACGCGATTACTCACGCCTTGATAGTAGCGCAACGGTTGATTCGTCAGGTTATTCGCTTCGGCAAATACGCGTAAATACTTGGTTATTTTATAAGATGCATTAGCATCTAAAAACAATTGTTTGTCGTAATAGCTATCTTCGAAGCTATTTCCTCCTAAAGCATCTAAATAATCAGATGAATAGTTCAATGAGATACGAGCAGAAAAGCGCTCATTTTCCCACGATAGCGATCCATTAAACATATGCGGAGCTGATCCTGGTAATTCCATGTTTTTGCGTACTTCTCCATCGGCATTGGTAATTCCCTTGGCCTCTGAATGCGTATAGGTATAGTTGACATAAACGCCTAACCCTTTAAAGAATTTCCCAGGAATAAAATCAAGCTGTCTTTGAAAAGCTACCTCAACACCAAATAGATTCACCTGATCTCCATTGCGTTGTTGGGTAAATTTCCATTTGTCTCCAGCTTTGATTGGGTTTACTTGATCAGGGAAAGTAGCGTCAAAGTTCTCCTTTGTAAACGAATCTGAATGATAGGTATAAATAAAGTCATTTAAGTTTTTGTAAAACACACCAGCAGAGAACATCCCTACGGATTCGAAATATTTTTCTGCCATCAAATCGAAGTTATACGCATAGGTTGCTTTGAGGTCTGGATTTCCAGCTGCCACCACATTATCTTGAGAGATCACGCTAATATAAGGGGCTAATGCATAATAATCAGGTCTTGCTAAGGCTGTAGTAAAAGCCGCTCTGTAAATCCAATCCTGGTCTGTGGTGTATTTAAAGGTCAAGCTCGGCATGACGTTGGTATAGCTGTTGGTATTGTTTACCTCTCCTACTAAATCGCTTTCATCTACAATGTGATTTCCTGTATAGTCAATACTTGTATGCTCTACACGTGCCCCTACAATCATCGACAGTTTTTCGTTAAAATCTTGATCCCAACGGATATACCCTGCATAAATTTTTTCTTTCGCTTTGTAATTCAAGGCTAGATATTCTTCAGGCTTGGCTTCTTTTTCAAATAAACTAGCATTATTCAAATCTAATCCTCCTAGGTATTCTTTGGTTGCAAAATAACCTGGCACATACTTACTACCTGGCTGAAAACTAGCACCATCGTAATAATTATGAGGAACGTCTACTAGGTTTCCAATGGCATTGGGAGCAATGGGAGTATACTCGTAGAACATATTATCGCGTTCTTTGTCTTTTAAACGCAAGCGACCACCAAAACGCAGGCGCCCTTTTTGATCTTCAATTACAGAAAACGGAATTCTAAAATTCAATTTTGCTCCAAATTCGCTGTCTTTTGTAAAGTTGTGGTTTTCGGTTAGCTTTCTAAAACTGAAGTTTTCTGGTGTATCTTTTGTTGCTGTGAGTAAGGGAAAGTCTCCATTAGACAAATCCTCAACCATGGCTACTTTCTTATTTTGGAAATCCAAATAACGCTCTCCTGGACGATCTTCGGATGCACGGGAATAGTTCACCGACCAATCCATATCTAAATTACTCGACCACAAATGCTCTCCGCTCAACGCATAGTGCTGTACGCGCTGATCTTCTAATCGCGTATTTTTATTGCGGCTATTGTCAATTCCCCCTTTTGTTTCTCTGCGGATATCTCCTTTGTAGCCTACAATATTGTTTTCTGCATCGTATTCGGGTGTAATGCTTCTATAACGCACACGGTATCTGTTTTCTCTATCATCTCTCCAGTTGTACATGGCACTGGCATAAATCGTGTGGTTGTCGTTAATTTTGTAGTCAAAAGCTCCTGAGAAACTGCGACGCACGCGTTGAACATCATATTTTCTGATGTCATACTCACTGATATACACATTATTGTGCTCGTCTTGACTCCAAACGCCTTCGACGTTGTCTGAACCAAAGTTATTGCTGTTGTACGATCCACTTAAAATCATTCCGAATTTAGAATCTAAAAAGCGATTGCCATAAACAAAACTACCAATATAGTTTCCTTTTTCTCTAATGGGATTATATCCTCCTGCAACGGTAGCAGAAATGCGCTCTCCATAAGGGGAAGCACGGGTAATCAAATCAACAGATCCTCCAATGGCGTCTGCATCCATATCGGGGGTTAGTGTTTTATTGACTTCGATGGAGGAAATCATATCCGACGGAATTAAGTCCATCTGTACATTTCTATTGTCTCCTTCTGCTGATGGAATGCGATCTCCATTTAAGGTTACGGAATTTAAACTCGATGCCAATCCTCGAATTACGATATTACGGGCTTCGCCTTGGTCATTTTGCATGGTAATCCCCGGTACGCGTTTTAACGCATCTCCAATATTAGAATCGGGGAAACGCCCCACTTGATCTGCAGAAATCACGTTGGTTACATTCGCGTTGTTTTTTTGTTGGTTTAACGCTTTGGCTTGTCCTTTCAAACGGTCTCCAATAATAACAATCCCCTCTAGGGTTTGAATATCAGTAGACAAACTTAAATTGACTACGGTATTTTGTCCTGCAACTACCTCAACCTCTTGTTCGATAGGTGCATACCCCATATAACTAACCGATAAGGTATACTGCCCCCCTGGTATATTTAAAAATTCAAAGTAACCATTGGTATTACTAATCGTGTATTGTTTTCCGTTATCTAACAATACAGCAGCCCCAGGTAGTGAGCTCTTATCTGTAACATCAATAACTCTTCCGGATACAATACCGTGTTTTTTATCCGCTTGTTGTGCCTGTAAGGTCCAAGCCAAACAAAGGGTAAAAAAGAATAATAAGTACTTTACTTTCATAATTATCACATTGATTTGTTTTGAAAGCAAACTTAATTCTACCCCTACGAAATTGTGTTTCTATATCGTTATGATTGTGTTACGGTTATCGGTGGACAGTTAATCGGTTGTACAGTGTATCTCAAACCGCGCAAAGAACAAAGAACAAAGAACAATTCGTTGCGATTTCCCATCTCCCATAACCAAAAAAAAGAGGCTATGCTTGGCATAACCTCTTTTTATTTCGTAAAATCAAATTTTACATTTGACTTTCTTCTAATTGCTGTTTTTTAGCTTTCTTCTCTTTTAAAAACTCAATTGTTCCTCCAGTTGCCCAGTAGCAAGCGAATCCAATCAAGAATATTAAAAGCCAAAACGCCATTGTAATAACGGTCATGGCAACGATGAAACCTAAATACTGTTGAAATTCAAACATTTTATTCCGGATTTTTTTTGTATACGTCCCAAATATACATCCTTTTCTTGATTTGACAATACCCCTCATTTTATTTTCCCTCTTCTTTAGAATGAAACTAAATAATTCAGTATCTTTAAGGTAATTTTAAATACAAATCACATCATGGACTATAGAATAGAAAAAGACACCCTAGGTGAAGTACAAGTACCCAAAGACAAGTATTGGGGAGCACAAACAGAGCGTTCGAGAAACAATTTCAAAATTGGCCCTGAAGCTTCGATGCCGCATGAAATCATTGAGGCTTTTGCTTACCTAAAAAAGGCAGCAGCCTATGCTAACTTCGATTTAGGGGTATTAAACCAAGAAAAAAGAGATGCAATTGCTCAGGTATGTGATGAAATTATCGCAGGTAAATTAGACGATCAGTTCCCCTTGGTTATTTGGCAAACGGGATCAGGTACGCAATCCAATATGAATGTCAATGAGGTTGTTGCCAATCGTGCACAGGTTTTAGCGGGTATGGCCATTGGTGAGGGTGAACCTGTACTCAAAGCCAATGACGATGTCAACAAATCACAATCGTCTAACGATACTTATCCTACGGCTATGCATATTGCCGCCTATAAAGCGGTTGTTGAATCTACCATTCCCGGAGTTACACAGCTCAAAAACACCTTGGCAGCCAAAGCAGAAGCCTATAAGGATGTCGTTAAAATTGGACGTACGCACTTAATGGACGCAACGCCTCTAACCTTAGGACAAGAGATTTCGGGTTATGTCGCTCAATTAGAGCACGGATTAAAAGCATTGAACAATACCTTAGCTCACCTTGCTGAATTAGCCCTGGGTGGTACGGCTGTAGGAACAGGATTAAACACCCCAGCCAACTACGACGTAGTCGTTGCTAAACACATTGCTGATTTTACGAAACTCCCTTTTGTAACCGCTCCTAATAAATTTGAAGCGCTTGCTGCACACGATGCTATTGTAGAAACGCATGGTGCCTTAAAACAACTCGCGGTTTCCCTATACAAAATCGCCAATGACATTCGCATGTTAGCTTCAGGTCCGCGTTCGGGTATTGGTGAGATTATCATTCCTGCCAATGAACCTGGTTCGTCTATTATGCCTGGAAAAGTGAATCCAACACAATGTGAAGCTTTAACCATGGTAGCTGCTCAAGTATTAGGAAATGATGTAACAATCTCCTTTAGTGGTACACAAGGACAGTATGAATTGAATGTATTCAAACCTGTAATGGCAGCTAATTTTATTCAATCGGCAAAACTAATCGGCGATGCTTGTGTTTCTTTTGATGAACACTGTGCACAGGGAATTGAACCAAATCACAAACGCATTCAAGAACTCGTAGACAACTCCTTGATGTTAGTTACCGCCTTGAATACGAAAATCGGCTACTATAAAGCCGCTGAAATCGCTCAAACCGCACATGAAAATGGAACTACACTAAAAGAAGAAGCCGTTCGATTGGGCTATGTTACCCCGGAAGACTTTGACCTTTGGGTAGATCCGAAGAAGATGATTGGGAATTAGTGAGTGGTGAGTGGTGAATGGTGAATGGTGAGTGGTGAATGGTGAGTGGTGAATGGTGAACGTCCCTAAATATGGTTGACCGTTTTTAAACATTAACTTCATTATTAAATATAGTAATAAATGGTTTGGA